>JANYDV010000122.1 GCA_025363505.1 Bacteroidota bacterium | reverse complement strand
AATAGGACGTTCAAGATCAAAACTTGCGGAAGTGATACCCAAGCGTAAACGAACTGAATACTCTTTCGGGGCACCAAGAAATGATGTAAGCGAACGGGTTGCACGGCGCGAACCTAATATCATCAGCCCTGTCGCGAGGGGGTCAAGCGTGCCTGCATGTCCAACCTTTACCTTTTTAATGCCACCAATCTGCCCTAATAATTTACGTAAAACATATACAACAGCAAATGAGGTTATTCCATACTCCTTATCAATTAAGAGCATGCCACCTGTTTCATCGAGCAGTTGAGCAGTGACGAGTTGTTCGTTCGTCAGAAGATCGTTGTTGGTAAAGATCCGAACCTGTTCAGTTTGTATCACGCTGTTCTTGCTCTCGCCGATGAATTTCTTTGAATAAATATTCCATTTTCTGGACTTCTTCTTGAGTATCGTCAAGATAAAATAACAATTCAGGCACGTGACGGATGCGGATTGAATGTGCCAATGAACTTCTAATGTGCGGAGTTTCAGCTTTAATACGCTTAAGGATATCCTCTGGTATATCTTTTCTTGCAATCATAGAAAGATAAACTTTGCAATGACGAAGGTCACCGGATAAGCGTACAACTGTAATAGTCACTAATGCATCATAGAGATGCGAATATTCGTTTTGTAGGATCTCAGAAAGTGACTTCTTGATCTCTCCGGCAACTCGTTCGGTGCGAATAGACATACTTTAAAAACATTAATCTTGGTTAGCGCACTGGTGTTGCTGTTTCAAGCTTACGCTTAACTTCGACGATCTTGAATGACTCGATCGTATCGCTGACTTTAATGTCATTGAAGTTCTCCAAGCCAATACCACACTCGTATCCGGTCTCGACTTCACGTACGTCTTCTTTGAAGCGTTTAAGTGAGGACAACGAGCCGGCAAAGACTTCGATACCATCTCGAATAACACGAATCTTGGCGTTGCGAATAAGCTTTCCATCTACAACGTAACAGCCTGCTACAGTACCGATCTTTGGCACTTTGAAGACTTCTCGTACCGTCGCGGTTCCGACGATCTCTTCTTTCTGATCAGGCGATAATAAGCCTTCGAGGGCTTGACGAATCTCGTTAATGCAGTCATATATAACGCTGTATAAACGAATGTCAACATGTTCGGAAGCTGCAAGTTTACGGGCATCCAAATTAGGTCGAACATGAAACCCAATAATGATCGCGTTACTTGCGGCAGCAAGGTTCACATCATTTTCAGAAATAGCGCCAACCGCACGCTGAACTATCTCTACTTTTACTTCCGGCGTCGAAAGCCTAAGTAATGAGTCGCCCAGTGCTTCGACTGATCCATCAACGTCACCTTTAAGGATGACACGAAGATTTTGTACTTTTCCTTCTTTAATCTGTTCGCTGATGTCATCAAGACTGATGACGCCACGGATTTGCTTAAAGTTCTGCTCACGCTTGAGTTGCATACGTGTCGTCGAAATATCTTTCGCGATTGTATCAGACTCGAGAACAATAAATTGATCACCGGCTTGCGGAATTCCATCGAATCCAAGTAACTGCACCGGACGTGACGGAGGGGCAACCTCGACTCTATTCCCTCTTTCGTCAAACATTGCTCTAACACGACCGGAGTATACACCGGCAATAAAAGGATCTCCTAAGCGAAGAGTACCTTTTTGAACGAGCACTGTAGCCTGAATACCACGACCTTTGTCAACTTCAGCTTCAATAATAACACCGCGAGCTTCGCGGTCAGGATTTGCTTTAAGATCAAGAATATCTGCTTCGAGCAAAACTCTTTCGAGTAACTTCTCGACATTTAAGCCTGTCTTTGCAGAGACTTCAACACTTCCAAACTTACCACCCCATTCTTCCACAAGAACATTCTTGTCGGCAAGCTGTTGACGGATGCGATCCGCATTCGATTCAGGGCGATCAATTTTATTAAAGGCAATAACTATAGGAACGCCCGCAGCTTGTGCATGAGAAAGAGCTTCCCACGTTTGTGGCATCACATTATCATCTGCTGCGATTACTAAAATAACAATATCGGTTGACTGCGCTCCACGAGCACGCATAGCCGTGAAGGCTTCATGACCCGGGGTATCAAGAAAAGTAATTTGACGTCCGCTTTCGAGAGTCACTTCATAAGCACCGATATGTTGTGTGATACCACCCGACTCGCCTGCAACTACTTTTGATTTACGAATATAATCAAGTAACGATGTCTTGCCGTGATCGACGTGACCCATGATTGTAACAACCGGAGGTCTTGTCTTGAGTGTTTCGGGATCGTCCGGGGTATCATCGAGTGTAACAACGGTGTATTCTTCTTGAAATTCGACGGTAAACCCAAACTCATCTGCTACCAATTGAATAGTATCTTTATCAAGACGCTGATTGATAGATACCATTAATCCAAGAGCTATACATTTGCCGATGATCTGTCCGACATCAACGCGCATCAAATTTGCAAGTTCATTTGCCGTTACGAATTCGGTCGGACGAATGATTGTGCTCTCTGCTTCAAAAATTTCTTGTGTTTTACGCTCTTCAGTCTCTGCGCGATCACGACGACGTGATTTGCGTGCTTTGGCACGCCCTGCATTTGTGCGAGTTTCGTCGAGTCCTGAAAGTGTTCGACGAACAGCATCCTGTACGTCTTTTGTATCAACGTTCGGACCTCTTGTCTTTTTCTTCTTGTCAGCTTCTTCTTCAAAACCTGTTTTCGCTTTGCGAGTTTCATTAGGTTTGAAACGAGCTTTTTTATCGGCTAATTTATCCCCAACTTTCTTAATCTGAAGTGGTTTAGAAGCTTCTTTCTTCTTAGGCTTTAATGCTTCGAGATCAATTTTCCCTTTGATCTTGAGTCCCGGCATTGGAGGTGGAAGTTCTCCGGGGGTGGAAGATGAAGTGATTAGTACTGTAGTGGTTTTCTTTTTACGACGTTTGCGTTTATGTTCGTCATCGCCATGCTCCCCTTCTTCTTCGCTACTCTGCTCAATGGGGACTTGAAGTGTAGACTCTTCCGGAGCCTCGGGGCTATCCGATACCGGTTCTTCTACAACGATTACTGGCGCTTCATCAAGAGGTGGATGTTCTACTACGATCTCGGGTACTTCGATTATTGCAGGAGTTTCAATCTCGACGATCGGAGCCTCAGGCTCAAGCGCGACTTCTTTTTCCGGAGGATGTCCCGCCGCTACTTTGGCGGCAATATCTTCGCCTTTAGTTTTGGCTCGTTTCTCTTTAAATGCGGCTACTTTTTTCTGGCGTTTTTCTGCGACATCCTTTTCTTTGCCAAAGTGCTTCATAGTAGCTTCAAGTGCATCATCGTCAATTTTAGACATGATGGACTTAATGCCCGAGAACCCTTTGCTTTGCAGAAACTCTATTAGTGAATCATGACTAATATTGAGTTCTGTCGCAAGGGTGCGTACAGTTTGTTTCTTCGCTTTTTCTGTCGTATCAGACACCATACAGTGACACCGTTCCGCTTAAATGAGTACGTAAACATTTTTGCCGACGTTGCCATAACGTTATTCGGCTGTTTCATCTTTTGAGTCAGAGCGTTGGGTCGTCAGTTTGAAGCCCGCTTTCTCTGCCATCGTTTCTAATTCTTGGTCTGCTTGCTGAAGCTCGTTATTGAGCATCACTCGCACTTGTGCAATTTTTTCTTCGGTCATACCTGGGACTCGTAGTAGAGTTTCCTCAGGTGTATTCAGGAATTCACGTGCTGTATCAATACGAGTTTTGATAAGCTCAGTGTAAATATCAAGTCCAAGTTCATCACGGAATTCGATCAACTCAATATCCTCTTCATCACGAGCTTCTTTGACAAGATTAATCTGGTAGCCGGTCAATTTCGAAGCTAAACGAACATTCTGACCTTGTTTGCCAATGGCAAGCGAAACCTGATCGTCAGAAACAAGAACAGTAGCTGTGTGAAGAGCTTCGTCAAGATTGACATTGATCAGTTTTGCAGGAGAAAGTGCTCGCCCTAAAAATGTTGTTGCGTCTTCTGCCCAAGGAATGACGTCAATACTTTCATTCGCAAGTTCGCGAACGATCGAATGAATACGAACGCCTTTCATGCCGACGCATGCCCCTACCGGATCGATACGATCATCGTTAGATTCCACTGCTACCTTCGCACGCTCACCCGGTTCGCGAGCAATTGCTTTGATGGTAATAAATCCGTCAAAAATTTCTGGTATTTCAAGCTCCATCAACTTCGCTAAGAAGCGTGGGTCGGTTCTCGAAAGAATTACAACAGGAGTTGAATTGGTCGATGTTCTTCTAACTTCTTTGACGATAGCTCTGATGGTATCGCCTTTGCGCCAACGTTCACGAGGAATTTGCTCGTTTGCCGGGAGCAATAATTCACGGCGTTCGTGGATCACGAACAGATCGCCACGGCGCTGCTGATACACTTCGCCGATGATAATATCACCAACAAGAGTAGAATACTCATTAAAAAGATTGTCTTTCTCGATCTCGCGAATCTTTTGATTTAGATTTTGCTTCGCTGCGATGATCAAGCGACGACCGAAATCTTTTGCGGTGCGGATGATCTCAACATACTCATCGCCCGCTTCGAGGTCTTCGCCGGATTTGGTGCGTGCATCGGTGACCGAGATCTGTGTTGCGGGGTCTTCGACCACATCAACAACTGACTTCTCGAGATATATTTCGATGTCGCCTTTATCCATATTCATCACGATATCAAACTTCGACTCTAAGCCGAATTTCTTTTTGACCATCATCGAGAATGTTTCCTCGATAACGGACATTAAGATGTCGCGATCAATACCTTTATCGCGGACCATCTCCGCGAATGCTTCTACAATTTGTGGATTCATAATCCTAAAAAACAAAAAACAGACTTTGGCTACCCAAAGTCTGATACACTAAAAAACTACAAATTTTGAGAATGACTCTAACAGTGAAGCGGATGCTAAAATTCACATTAAATCGCTATATCTATCGTATTACAGCCACTTGTTTTAGGAGTGAAATACGATCCCGATCCACCACTATTTCATCACCCAGCTTTGGTTTTGTACCTTTTACGCCTGATATTTCTTGTGTTATGGTAACGGTAGTCTCACTAAATCCTGTCAATATTCCCTTTTTGGGCAGATCAATTTCCTCTTTTTTGTATGACAGAGCTACCAGCTTAGAAATCGTGCGCTGGAACTGATAGTCATGAATGATTGGCTCATCAACTCCCGGCGATAAAACATCAAGGCGATAATTGAGGTTTTTATATTCTGAGCCTTCGATATATTCGAGCAGTGATCTGCTTATATGTTCACAATCTTCGATCAAAACAGGCTTGCTACCATCAAGTGAGATTTCTATGACCGGACGTGATGAAGTACCTCGAACGATGCAATGCAATATATGTAAGCCACGGTGCTTGGCAAGTGGCGCAACAAATGCTTCGATGATTTCTTTGGTAATTCCACTCATAGTAAAATGCTCCTCAAAATAATTTACTTCTCAGAAAATCTGATCAGTCTTAACTCAACTCGTCTATTCTTGCGCCTACCATCTTCGGTGCTGTTGTCAGCGACCGGCGACGCCGCTCCAAAACCTTCGGCTTGTAATCTTTCTGAAACTATTCCCTTCGAAATTAGATAACTCACAACCGACTGTGCTCGGTCGTGAGAAAGTACTTTATTAAACTCGGCAGAGCCGATGCTGTCGGTATATCCTTCTATCCGAACAACCCAGTGCTCGTTTGAATGCAACAACTCGGCAAGTTTGTCAAGAGAAAAGAATGACTCACTCTTGAGTGTGGCTTTATTAAAATCAAAATAAATATCTTCAATGGTCGCTACACTACCGATTGTAACACTATCAAGTATGACCGTAATAGTCGTATCGGCGAATTGTTGCGTCTGAGATAAATCAATCTCTGAACTGAACGGTAAGTATCCTGGCGCTGAGACAGATAACCGATAACGTTTCCCCGTTGGTAGTACCAATGAAAAATCTCCCAAATCTTCCGATGATTCTGAATTACAAATATTGATATTATCTTGTATATCAGTTATCGCAACAGATCCATGAATCATCACACCTTGCCGGTTCATCACTTCTCCCTGCAAAAGCATAACGGGGTCAGGTTGTTCGTCAGTATTTAAGAGTATTTTATAGAGATCAAGATGATTGTTTCCATTTGACGACGAAAAAAATGCTACGTCTCCCGATGCCGGCACACTATAGTATGCGTCCATTCCTTCGGTATTAATGTCTTTGCCGAGATTTTTTGGAGCGCTCCAATTTACCCATGAATCATCTAAACGTTTTGTCATAAATACATCCGCATCACCAAAACCTCCCCTGCCCCGACTTGAAAAATAAAGTGTCTTGCTGTCTGCCGCTAGAAACGGGGCAATTTCATCTGAATTTGTGTTGAGCACTAATCCTAAGTTTTCCAATGGTCCATATAAATTCTTCGAGCGGTCTTTAACACGGCTTACATAAAGATCAAGTCCGCCATATCCATCAGCGCGTTCGGCTGAGATTACAATAAAATCACCGTTCACACTTATAGATTGTGACGAGAGATGACTGGAATTGGAATATTCCAAAATGGTGATCGGATTAATATTCCATCTGCCATTGGTGTCCTTTCGTGCGAAACAATATCCATTGGTTGGGTTATAGATAAAGTTTTTGATAAACAGAGTTCTCCCATCAGGCGACACACCGCTGATTGCGTCGTTCCCAACTGAATTAATTGGCAAACCCAAATTTTTCGGTGCCGACCAAGAGCCATTTTGGGCTCTGTGAGATACATAACAATCTTGCAAATGATCTTCACCCAAATTCGAGGGATGATCTCTGCCCATTGTAAAAAATAACAGTTTGCCGTTTGGCGAGATAATGGGGGCAAGTTCGGAAAAAGGAGAATTGATCTGACGCCCAAGATTGATCTTAGCACGCTTTGTATAATTATCAGAAGAATTATCCTGAGCCAAGGCTGAATAGGCAAAACCAAAGAAAACGGTGAGTATCAGAATACAACTGCGTAAATAATACAACGACGTTCTCCTGAATAATCTATAACCACACTTGCTCGCAACGTTTGGGGAATGTTGTTGTGAACCAACTCTGCGATCTATTCCATCGAAGAGGCGCCGATCAGATTCGAACTGATGAATGGAGCTTTTGCAGAGCTCTGCCTTACCACTTGGCCACGGCGCCGTTTGTTTTATACAATTAGCAAGTGCATAAAAGAAAATCACAACGGAGAGTTCCCTTTTTTGAATAGTGAATTTATTCTATACTAAATATTACCATCAAAGAGTTGAAAAAAGTGTTTTATTTTTTCTTCAATGTCTTGCCGTGCCACCATCAACATTAATTGTCTGTCCCGTAATAATTGCAGAATCATCAGATGCCAGAAATGATACAACTGCCGCAATATCTTCTGGTGTTTCTTGTTTGGCTATAGCTTGCTGTGGTAATACATATTCAAGCATTGATGATGTGCCAAGTTTCGTATCGGTTGGTCTTTGAGTCGCTGTTAATCCGACCGTGACGGCATTAACAGTAATTCCGAACCGACCAATTTCAGAGGCAAGTGCTCGTGTAAAACCGATTATTCCCATCTTGCTGGTAATGTAGTGCGTCAAGTAAGGTGTTCCCAGCCAGACAGTATCGCTTGAAAGATTTATTATCCTACCGAAGCTCCTTTCTTTCATCATCACCAATGCCGCTTTAGTCATTAAGAAGAGTCCGTTGAGATTCACATTAATGACATCTTGCCATTTCTCAAATGTCAAAAGTTCAAATGGCTCTTCGTCGTAGATGCCTGCATTGTTCACCAAAATATCTAATTGCCCATATTCGCTACGAACCCGTGTCATAAGCGCTGTTACTTCCTCCGGCTTTGTAATATCTGTTTGTATAAACAGGGGCTGGTGAACATCACTATTTGAATTGATTGAAGCAAGTGTTTCGCTTGAGTCACAAATGTCTGCGATGATAATCTTCGCCCCTTCATTAGCTAATCGTTCTGCCATCGCACGTCCGTTTCCGATAGCAGCTCCGGTAATAATTGCAACTTTCCCCTCGTGTCGTCGTGTAATCATTGAATACGTTGTATATTTATACTTTCAAGTTTAGCACATAATGGAATACATCCTAACAACCGATAGTCTTGTAAAACGTTTCGGCGGCGGCGCAAAAGCTGTGCCGGCACTGCAAGGAGTTTCTATCTCCGTCAAAGCCGGAGAGATCTATTCGCTACTCGGTCCCAATGGAGCCGGTAAAACAACTTTCATCAAATGTATGCTCGGCATCGTCTTCCCAACCAGCGGTTCGGGCTATATTTTTGGTGATCCGCTTGGCTCGATCAACTCAAAAAAGCGAATCGGATATCTTCCCGAAAATCATCGCTACCCGCTTCATCTCACCGGAGAGCAAGTCTTGCGATATTTCGGAAAACTTTCCGAAGTCGATCCCGTTCTACTCGAAGCACGCATCAATGAAACGCTGGGGCTTGTCGGGATGAACGACTGGCGCACAATGAAAGTCCGCAAGTATTCCAAAGGAATGATGCAACGCCTCGGGTTGGCTCAAGCCCTCATTAACGACCCCGATCTTATCATTCTTGATGAACCAACAGATGGTGTCGATCCCGTCGGTCGAAAAGAAATTCGCGATGTCTTGACACATCTCAAAGAACGCGGCAAGACGGTATTCCTCAACTCGCATCTACTTTCGGAAGTCGAACAAATCTCCGATCGTGTTGCCATTATGCGACAAGGGCAAATTATTACCGAAGGCAAAGTGCAAGACCTGACTTCGCAAAAGAATTATTACGAAGTTCAGATAGCCTCCGATCAATTTGCTCAAGCCATATCTTTGCTCTCACCATCATCCACTGAGCCGGAGCATAACAAAATGACTATTGTTTGCGAAACACCAAAAGAGCTTGATGCACAACTTGATTTGTTGCGCTCGAATAACATTTCAATCGGAGCCGTCATTCCAAAGCGTTCATCGCTCGAAGATCTTTTTATTCAGCTCATCGGCAACTCCGAGGTACAACGTGCTTCTGTAAAATAATCACCATCGAATACTTTTTTTCTATGAAACAATTTTTTGCAATTATTGAAGAGACTTTTCGAGAAGCAATCGCTAAAAAAACGTTAATCGGTTTTTTTATTTTCTCGACGCTCATTATTGTTATCGCCTTCTTTGTCTTCCAAAGCGATGATGTTCGTAAAGCAATGGCTGAAGTACAGAACACTTCACATAACGGGAACAACAATGCTGATATGATGGCTGCTGTCGTCAAAGCCACGGTTATGGATATATTCTATGCCGCTGTTTCAAACATCTTATACTTTTTTATCATTTGTGTTGGCGTTTTTGCCACTTCGGGGCTGATCAACTCGCAAATGGAAAAAGGCACGATAGATTTATTGCTCTCAAAACCTGTTCCGCGTTGGCTCTATATCTTCGGCAGATATATGGGTGGTGTTTTGATTATTGCACTCGAAGCAACCTGGTTCATTCTCGGTATGTGGGTCGTTGTTTCGACCGCAACCGGAATGTGGAATTACGGCTTTCTCGCTTGTGCATTTTTTATCACACTTGGTTTTGCTGGGATCTATTCTATCGTTGTCCTGACTGCCGTTCTTTCGCGATCGAGTGCATTATCAATCATCATTGGTATTGGTTTATTCTTTCTTAATGGATTGATCTCGCTTGGTCATGCCATTGAAACAATGGTTGCCAGTTCCGGAAAGTCATGGCTGACAATGATTGCGAATATCCTCTATTATATTTTTCCGTCAAATAGCATGGGTTCGAATATGGGCAATCTCTTAATGGGAAAATCCATCGAGTGGGTACCGATATTTGTGACAATCGGATTATCTGGTGTATATCTTTATTTAGCAACATTAGCATTTAGTAAAAAAGAGTTCTAATTTTTCTGAATTTTATAGCGTGACATTACCTTTGACTGTCTTACCTCACTCTGATTGTCATACCGCTTCAAAAGGCTCCGACTTTGGTCGGAGCCTTTTATTATTCAAATCAATTCTTTCAAAACATTTTCGCGGCTTCGACTGTTGTACCCGTCTATGTCAGAACTTGTAGCCATTTCTATTGCCGATCTACGCGCCCGTCTCGCTGAACTCGGCGACTCTCTTTGACCTCGTTTCAAAAGAGAAACGTATCGCCGTACTCGAAGCTCAATCCTACGAACCCGATTTTTGGAATGACCAACGCACTGCCCAAAAGGTAATGCAAGAAGCAACACGCCTCAAAAAAGAGCGTGATGAATTCCGTCAGCTCAAATCTCGTATCGAAGATGCCGGAGCGTTGCTCGAACTTGCCGAAGAAGATCCTTCGCTTACCGATCAAGTTCAAGCCGAATTTTCCGAACTCGAACAAACCCTCACCGCTCAAGAAGTCGCGGTTATGCTTTCTGGTCCTGATGATATGAAGGATGCTATCCTTGTTATCAATGCAGGACAGGGTGGCACCGAAGCACAAGACTGGGCTGAGATGCTCGAACGTATGTACACCCGTTGGGGTGAACAAAATGGCTACAAAGTCTCGATGATGGACGAGCTTCCCGGCGAAGGTGCAGGTATCAAATCTGCAACACTTGAGATCAAAGGTGATAATGCCTTTGGCTATCTC
The DNA here is from genome assembly GCA_025363505.1 of Bacteroidota bacterium. Lineage (GTDB taxonomy): Bacteria > Bacteroidota > Ignavibacteria > Palsa-1295 > Palsa-1295 > JAFDZW01. The sequence goes on along the minus strand of JANYDV010000122.1, from coordinate 4,036 downwards.
AAAGCCGAAAACGGCGTACATCGCTTGGTTCGCATATCTCCCTATGATGCTAATGCTCGTCGTCATACCAGTTTTGCGAGTGTCTATGCCTACCCTCTTCTTGAAGATGTCAATGAAGATATTCCGCTTAACCCTGCATTCTTACAACGCGACACCTATCGCGCAGGCGGCAAGGGCGGACAGAACGTAAACAAAGTCGAAACCGCTGTGCGGTGGACCTACAAATTTACCGACTCCACCGGCAAAGATCAAATCGTCGTTGCTGCTTGCCAAGAAGAACGTTCGCAATTACAAAACGGCGAGCGTGCAATGAAAATGCTCAAGAGCCGTATTGCAATTATTATTCGAGAAATCGAAGAAGCTCGTCTTGCTTCAATCGAAGGCTCGAAGATGAAAGCCTCATGGGGAGCACAAATTCGCTCCTATGTCTTTCAGCCCTACACTATGGCAAAAGATCATCGCACCAAAGTCGCAAAGACTGACATTCAAGCAGTGATGAATGGCGACATCACCGATTTTATGAAATCATATCTACTCTATGTCGGTGGCAAGCTCAAAGTAACTGACACCGGCGATGACGATCTTGATTAACATCGTCATTCTGAAATGACAGTATAATAATGTAATACTCTCATTCTGAGCGAAGCGAAGAATCTAAACCCGAAGCATTACGAATGCTTCTGTTGAAAAAAAAAATCATTACACACATGGCACATCTCGATTACGCCGAAATAATGGCGCATCTGCAAACAGGCTGGACGTTCAATCCCGAAAAAAATGCCATCGAAAAAGAATATGAACGTAAAGATTTTCTTGATTCGGTCGCATTCATTGCCAAAATTGCTGAGTGCGCCGAACTGCTCGATCATCATCCTGACATCTTCTTACATGATTACAAAAAAGTCTTGATTACACTTTCGACTCACGATGAAGATGGTATCACCGAACTTGATTTTGTTTTGGCGTCACAAATTGATCTTATTCCATAGATGAAGTTACTCCTTTTTTCTTTCGTTATTTGTTGTTGCATAGCTACTGCAACAGCACAACATCTCCCCACTTCGACTAAATTTGCACAATATGACGAAGACCGTCTTGGGCTTAGTTTTCATAAAGTGCGCCGTGACATGGTCTTCAGAAATATGGGCACAAAGTCAGTTGCGCTCTTCACAGCCGCATTCGAAAAAAATCGAGCAAATGATGTAAATTACCTCTACCACCAAGACCCAAACTTCTACTATCTCACGGGCCACATCCAACCAAAAGCTGCGTTGCTGTTGGTGAATGGTCGTCCGATGCGCGAAATATTATTCGTTGATAAAAAAGACTCTACTCGCGAAGCCTGGACGGGTGTTAGGCTCGGCACCGAAGGTGCTCGAACATTTCTTGGTTTTATGGAATCGCATACGATAGATTCTCTCGGCTTTTATCTCGATAGTATTCTTCCGCACGCCGATACATTGTACTACCAACCGACAGCATTAAAAACTGTCTATGATCCACTTGCTGACACAACCTATCAACTCTATAACACATCGCTCGCGCATTTCAAAACAACATATCCAAACATCACCACTGCTTCTCCGGCACCGATGATGGCGCGCCTGCGCTATATCAAAACTTCCGAAGAAATAGAGTTGCTCAAGAAAGCCATTGCTATTTCAAACGAAGCTCATAATGATATTATGAAGCAAGTCAAGCCCGGTTGGTATGAATACCAGATGCAATCACTTGGCGAATATATTTTTTCAAAGAACGGCGCCGAATATACCGGCTATCCTTGTATTGTTGGCAGTGGCAACAACTCAACGATCTTACATAACGAAAACAATCGCCGCAAAACGGTTGATGGCGACTTTATCGAGATGGATATGGGCGCCGAGTATCACGGCTACACTGCTGATATTACTCGCAGCTTCCCTGTCAACGGCAAATTTACTCCCGCACAACGTGCTATCTATAACATCGTCCTCGAAGCGCAAGACTCGGGCATTGCGCAAGCGGTTGTCGGCAAGAGCTTCAAGGCACCGCACGAAGCTGCGACAAAAGTCATCATCGCCGGTTTAGTAAAGCTCGGCATCATCCACGCCCCCGAAGAATATAAAAAATATTTTATGCATGGCACTTCCCATTATCTCGGACTTGATGTTCATGATGTCGGCACACATCTTACGCTCGAAGAAAATAATGTTATCACCGTCGAACCCGGCATCTATATACCCGAAGGAAGTCCCTGCGATCCAAAGTGGTGGAAGATCGGTTGCCGAATCGAAGATGACATCCTTATTACTGCCGACGGACCACGCAACCTCTCGATCGCATCACCAAGAAAGATCGAAGACATCGAACGGTTAATGAAAAAAGGAAAATAATTAATGAAACAGATCGTCAATATATTGTCCATCAGTTGTTTCTTTCTATTATTGTCTTTACACTCTGCTCATGCCCAAGAAGGATACGAACATCTTTCGGCATTTGCACACGGCGCAGGTCGAACCTATGCCATCACCGGCGAAGGTCTTTCTGCGGTGGGTCTCAATCCGGCTCTGTTGCAATACAGCGACTACCCTTCCGACTACTACAAAAAAAATCCTACGATCACCTTTGGCATAATTCCTTTTTCTGCATTTGGGGTTGATGCAGGTCCAAGTTTTATCGATGCCGCTTCGCTTGCCAGTGTATTCAAACCTTCCGGTGGTACGATCTCCGATGAAGATCGAAAGAAGATTTCGAATCTCTTGCTCGACGAAAAACTCTCCGGTCGTGCCGATGTCGAAATTCTCGGTGCATCGTATCACGTGCCCGATCTCGGAACACTTGCACTTACCTGGACTACCCACGCCGCGCTTCGTACTGATATTCCGGCAAGCTTCCTGAATTTTTTTATTCATGCTGAGTCCCAACTTGCACAGTATCCAGGCTCCTACTCCAACTTCGATTTTCAAGGGATGTGGTATAACGAGTATGCACTCACGTTCGCACATCAGTTTACTGTTCGCGAAGACTTTTTCGGCGATGGCGATCATCCCCAAACTGCACCAAAACCTGTTCATTACATCAAACTTGGTGCTGCACTCAAATATGTTTCGGGCACTGCCTATATTGGGCTTGATCCCGATAATTATTTTCGGAACGGTGTCGGTAGTGGCAAAGCTATTATCAATGTCAACTACAAAATTCGTTCTGCTTACGGCTCGGCATTCGATCCCAATAAACTCCCAACCAGTTTTAGCTTCGGATTCATCACCAGCGATCAAGCTGGCTCCGGCTTCGGCGCCGATCTCGGCGGTTCGATCGAAGTCTTGCTCGACAAAACCGGAAGCGACCCCCTTTTTACACTCGCCGCCTCGGTGACCGATATTGGCTTTATCAATTGGTCAGTCAATGCGACCGAACGTGTTGCCGATCATGTCATTGATACCATTCACTACGACAATGTCATTGGCGACATTAAGCATCTCAATGATTCGCTCAGAGTCTTGAGCGGTACACTTACACACTTAAATTCGTTTACGACCCCACTCCCGACAATGCTCCGTATCGGTGCGAAGATGGACTTGCGCCGCGCAGCAATGAACCTCGACTTTTTTCATAAATCGTTTCTCGCTATCGAATTTGACGACGGTCTCAATAGTGTCGTCGGCAGTTTGAATCATCCCCGCATCGGTATTGGTATTACCGGCGAGCATGAAAATACCATTGCCTCGCTCCGCATAGCCGCCGGATTTTTTATTCAAAGCGGTCAATCCGATGTAACGCTTGGTCTCGGCACTACGCTCTTCGATCACGTAATGCTTGATATTGCTACAGCGCACCTCTTGCAATTCTTCAATGCCGGCACCGGCAGAACAGACATAGCCTTCGCAATTCACGGTCGTTTTTAATATTCTATTAAGCCATCCCACTCCCACACCCCATCATTCTCCGCTCGCCCCAACTCCTGTCATTCCCACGCCACCCATCTGTCATTTCCGCGAAGGCGGGAATCCAAACAATCTTTAATTTAAGCAATAAGTCCATATCCAACCCCATTCGC
>JANYDV010000121.1 GCA_025363505.1 Bacteroidota bacterium | reverse complement strand
CCCAATGCTGAACAAGTCATTGCCAGAACGAAATGTTCTGCTGAAAAACTATTAGCATGGGTAAAGCAAGATGTGCCGATTTTACGAATCGAGCAAAACGGGAAACAGATCTATACATCACTTGGCTCTTATAAGTCAGTCGGCGATAGTTGTGTCGCCTCGTGGATGGTCCCGACAACACTTATCGCAGGCGACGCAACGATCTATCTGCTTAATGACCGTGATGCAAGCGTACCATATAAATTCACTGTTAATGTACAGATGCAATGCAAGCTTGTGAAGATTTTATCCGGTTCTGTCAAACCACTTGAGCATTTCTCGGTTATCGGTGAGGGCTTTGTGCCGGCTGAAATACTTGAGACCAAAGGATGGATCCATGAACTCGAATCGAATTTAGGATATAGCAATCTTTCGAAAGCTGATCAATTCACTGCCCTCAACAAACGCATGTCGGTGGATTGGGCAGGCGTTGCAACAGGTAATTTTCTGCTGATCGAACAAGGCGCTAAGCAATGGAATGTTTTTGTTGAAGATTGTGGTATTCAAAAAGAAGGGCTAATGCTCGATTTTATTTGTCCGCCCGACCTGACCCCTGGCGAAACGACCCTCACGATGAACATTCGCTATAATCGTGTTGAAACTGTGAAAAGCCCACCACTAAAAGTTATCGTTCAGTGAGGGTTTTCATGCATATTATTTGCTGAAGCGAAGATTTTAATGATGGGGTTCTCGTTAAAATACTAAAGGTAGCCAATATAATACGGCTTATACTTCAAGTCGGGCGGCTCGGCTAGAGAAAGTATTGCCGTTACGAGCTTGAACCCCCACTCCTAATAATCTGTTAAAGTCAACTCGTTATATTTGAATATTTCTGTGTTAAAATCGTCATTTATTATCTAACTATTATGGCTACTATCGGACTATTATTTGGCATGGAGGACACATTCCCGACTGCACTTCGTGAGAAGATCAACGAACTTGGCGAGAAAGATGGCATTACTGCAGAGTTTTGTGCTATCGATCTTTGGAAAAGCGATGAACCAAAACATTATGATGTCGTGCTCGATCGTATTTCGCAGGATGTGCCTTTCTACCGTGCTGTGCTCAAGAATATGACACTTGCCGGGACTCGGGTAATTAATAATCCCTTTTGGATGAATGCCGACGAAAAATTTTTCTCGTATGCCATTTGTGCGAAAGCGGGTATTCACGTTCCGAAAACAGTACTTGTTCCGAGCAAAGGAATGCCCCCTGATACGACCCCTCGTTCTTTCCGCAATCTTCGCTTCCCACTTTCGTGGGATGAAATGTTCGAGTATGTCGGCTTTCCTGCGTATTTCAAACCTCATGCCGGTGGCGGTTGGAAGAGCGTTTATAAAGTAACAAACAAGGAAGACTTTTTCCGTGCCTATGACGAGACCGATCAGTTGGTAATGACCTTACAGGAAAATATTGAGTTTGATGAATATTATCGTTGCTATTGTCTGGGCAAAAAATATATTCATATTATGCCTTACGAACCGCGTAACCCGCATCATTTACGCTATGCAGCAGAATTCACACCTTCGAAAAAACTCCAGAAGGAAATGGAAGATGGCTGCCTTACTATTTGTGAGACATTGGGGTATGACTTTAATACAATCGAATTTGCTGTTAAAGACGGCATTCCCTATGCAATTGACTTTACTAACCCCGCCCCCGATGCCGAACGTAGCTCTGTCGGTGAGGAAAACTTTGCTTGGATTCTGGAGCACTCTGCAAAATTGTTGATGGAGTCAGCAAAAGAAGTTGCCAAGAAAAAGAAGGCTTTACCCAAAAAAGGACAGACTTGGCGTGAAATGATCTTAGGATAAGTACGACACGCGAAAACACGGAACCCCTCTAATGATAGGAGGGGTTTTTCTTTTTCGTAAATTAGTAGTAAATATTACTCTTATAGCACTATGACGAAAGCCCCGGCATTGACGATCGGCATCGAAGAAGAATTTCAACTTATTGATCCGGTCACTCGAGATCTCAAGTCGCATATTCTTCAAATCCTTGAAGGGAACAAAACTGTACTTGCCGAGCGTGTAAAGCCCGAGATACATCAATCAGTGGCGGAAGTAGGTACTGACGTTTGCAAGACTGTTGAAGACGCCGCTCGCGAAGTGAAGTCGTTGCGCCGATTCCTGAAAGAACTTGCCGAAGCAAAAGGACTGAAAATCGCTGCCGCCGGTACGCATCCGTTTGCTGACTGGCGCGACCAACAAATTTTCCCGAATGAGCGCTATGATGAGCTGATCGAAGAAATGCAGCTTATTGCCAGAGCTAATCTTATTTTTGGGCTTCATGTCCATATTGGTATCGAAGACCGAGACCTGCAAATCCAGGTGATGAATGAGTACCGGTATTTCTTACCACATTTACTCGCCCTCAGTACCAACTCTCCATTTTGGTTGGGTTCGAATACAGGTCTTAAGAGCTTTCGTACGAAAGTATTTGATCGCTACCCGAGAACCAACATTCCGGATTCGTATAGTGACTGGAGCGAGTTTGATAATTTTGTGAAATTGCTGGTAAAAACAGGTTGTATTGATACCGGTAAGAAAATTTGGTGGGATATCAGGCCGCACCCGATCTATCCCACTTTGGAAGTGCGTGTTTGCGATATCCCGATGCGCGCCGAAGAAACAATTACCCTTGCCGCATTAATGCAAGCCATAGCCGCCAAGCTCTATAAACTTCGCGAGCGGAACCTCGGATTCCGCCAGTACCGACGTGCACTAATACTCGAAAATAAGTGGCGCGCTTCGAGATACGGTATTAACGGCAAACTTGTTGATTTTGGCAAAGAAGTTGAGCGAGATGAACGTGAGCTTATTAACGAATTGCTCGAATTTGTTGATGATGTCGTGGATGATCTTGGTTCACGGAAGCAGATCGAAACAGGTATTCAATGGATTCTCGATAATGGTACCGGAGCCGACCGACAAATAGCTGTCTGGGACAGAACGCGAGATATACGAAAAGTTGTTGACTATATCTGTGAAGAGACCCTTGAAGGTTTGTAAAAAAGTAATGTTGTTCCGAACACTTGTTCTTTGTATTCTCATCTCAACTGTCGCTGGTAGCGTCGCTTCGGCGCAGACCCCTACGCAAACGAAAAAAGTCCATAAAGCAACCGACACGGTTGGCATGGTTAATGATGTTCCGATCACACTACGCGATTTCCGTCTTCAGCTCACTGTGGTAATGAAAGAGCATATCGCAGAAATCAAAGACAGAAAAGTATCGGATACCGCATATACCCGTTTTGTAAATATAGCTTGGGATAAACTTGTCGGTGATATTTTAGTAGATTTGGAAATTAAAAAAAATCACTGGAATGTAACAAATCCTGAAGCGATCAAACGTTTGCAAGCTAATCCTCCGAAAGAGCTTTCAATGAGTTTTACTGACTCACTCGGAAAACTCCATACTGATGAGATGAAATTATTTCTCGAAAACCCGGCTCCCGATTCCTTGCGCGATCAGGTTGTCGCCTATTTTGCGACACTCTACGAGCAAACCGATTTTTTGAAAAAGCTTTCTCCGACAGCAACGACTCAAGAGGAGCGCAAACAAATCTATATTGATTGGCTTAACACACAAGTAGCTATTGCTCGTATCGACGATCGCCGCACGGCGTTCGGATTCTACTAACGTTTTATATTTTATCAATGCAACAAGAAGAATTCGAAGAGAAACCAATTGAATTTAACGGACCCATCCTGAAGATCGAAAATGAAGAGATCTTTGAGAATGATCCGGAGCGCGACCACAAACTTGCGCGTCGCCGTATTGCACGCGAACGTGTGATGCAGGTGTTGTATGCACATATTCAAGGCGGCGAAGATACGGATATCCTTTACGGGCAACTCATTAAGAACGATCCGTTATTGAATGAACAGTCGCTTGAATTTGCAAGGCAGCTATTGTTGCAATATGATCAGCATAATGACGAACTGATCGAGACGATTACCGGAAAGTTGAAGCATTGGGATCTTTCACGTATTGCGCTCATTGATAAAATTCTCATTGAGATCGGCATTTTGGAATTTAAATATTTTCCGGAAATTCCTCCTAAAGCAACGATTAATGAATTAATCGAAATTGCGAAGGACTTTTCGACCGATGACAGCGGAAAATTTATTAATGGCATTCTCCATGCTATTAAAGAAGCAATGACTACTGCCAATGAAATGAATAAAGAGGGCAGAGGACTGATCGACCAAAGTCTGTAACTACTACCGTGGCGAAACAATACAAACCAAACAACGATAACTCCCCAATGCCGGCTTATGTTGTCGGCAGACGCGCAGCACTTGAATTACTGCACAGCGAAGAGGGACGTAAAAAAATTGAAAAAATATTTATAGCGCATGGGGTGCAAGGTCATACCGTTGATGAACTGCTGCATCTTCTGCGGAGCCACAAAATAGCTCACTCTGAACTTGACCGCGGAAAGTTTGGCGAACTTGAACGTACTGTTGCAAAAGATATCGACTCCCAAGGAGTGATCATTCTCCTGCAAGCGGTGGGCTATTGGGAATTTGAGGATTTGGTTGATGAGCCAAAAGAAGGTGAGACCTTTGTCATCGTGATGCTTGATGGCATCGAAGACCCCCATAATATCGGGGCGATTATTCGCAGTGCCGAAGCACTTGGGGCACGAGGAATCCTCATACCACGAAGAGGACCATCAATGACACCGGCTGTATATAAAACAAGTGCGGGGGCGGCATTACATTTGCCAATTGTTAAAGTTCATAATCTTGCCGATACCGTCGAGCGTCTTCGAGAAGAGTTTGGTTTTGTTTGCATTGGTTTAGCCGGAGAAGGCGAAGTAAATATCGGAGATCTGAAGCTCTCCGGGAAAATATGTCTTGTCGTTGGCTCTGAAGACAATGGCTTACATCAGTTGGTCAGAAAGCGTTGCGACCAACTGGCGAAAATTCCGATGTTAGGGAAAACCGAATCGCTCAATGCAAGTGTTGCCGCAGCGGTAGCAATCTATACGGTATTAAATCAGTAACTATTCTTCCGCTAAGATAAAATCTAATCCTCTTTTTTCAAAGTTTACTCGTAGTAATTTTACTCGTACGGGATTTCCCACCTTATAAGAAACAGTGGAGTTGACTTTGGGTCTGCGTTGATGTGGTAAAAATTTCTTTGAACTCCGTTGGGGCGAAAGAACACCATTTGCTTCATCAAACACGTAGTATCCTTTCAATTCACGAATGTGTAATAAACCTTCGGCACCATTTTCTAAACCAACGAATATACCGTATTGCTGTACTCCGGTAACAACCCCATCAAAGTTTTCGCCGACTTTTGGTTTCATTACAAAGAGCCCGGCAATCTTCGCCGAGTCACGTTCAGCTTCGGTGGCGCGGCGTTCCATCGCACTGGTGTGATCGGCAATTTCGGGCAGTATCTGATAGTAGTGATGTTCCCGTTTTGTTGGCATACCATTGTGGGCAAGGTACTCCTCAAGCATTCGGTGAATGATCAGATCAGGATAACGCCTGATCGGTGAGGTGAAGTGAGTGTAGTGGATAAATGCTAAACCAAAATGCCCGACATTATGCTCGGCATAAACGGCTTTCGCCATTGCACGGAGCATCATGGTATTAAGCATTTGCTCTTCGGGTTTTCCTTTAACCGAATCAAGAAATTTTTGAATAATTTTTGGTGTCACCTTTTCAGGGTTGAAGGAATAGCCCAATGTTTTTGCAAGTCGAGCGATTTCGCGTACTTTGTCGGGGTCGGGTTCGGCATGAATGCGATAGAGGAATGGCTTTTCATTTCCTTCAACTGCTTTTTTCGAAATATACTCAGCAACCGCACGATTTGCGGCAAGCATGAACTCCTCGATCATCTTCATCGAACCCAGACGTTCTTTTTTATAGGCTTCCGTTGGAGTACCCGATTCATCAAAACGAAAGCGAACTTCCGAAGTCTCGAAGTCGATCGAGCCTTCTTTCCTTCTTTGGAGGTACATGGTCTTCGAGAGCTCGCTCATCGACTTTAGTAACTTTGCATACTTTCCACGACCGGTAGTGATACGTTTTTCAGCTTCTTCGTATGAAAAACGCATTGCGCTCTTGATTACGGATTTCTTAAATTCACTATGCTTTACTTTCCCGGTCAAGGGGTCAATTGTCATCAACACCGAGAAGGTCAATCTATCAACATCGGGCTTGAGTGAGCACAGATCATTTGAAAGTTGCTCCGGAAGCATCGGGATAACACCTCCTGCTAAGTAAACCGAAGTACCACGCTCGAGCGATTGATCATCAAGTGCACTACCTTCTCTCACGAAATGACTTACATCGGCAATATGGACACCAAGTGTGAGAGTCCAATCATCGTTTTCAACGAGAGAGATCGCATCATCAAAATCTTTTGCATCCTCTGGATCAATAGTAAAGATCGTTTCTTTGCGAAGATCAAGACGTACTTTGATCTCGTCTGAGATTTTTTCCTCACTAAATTGTGCGACATCTTGAAGTACGTCTTTTGGAAATTCACCGGGCAATCCGTGCTCACCTCTGAGTCGGTCAATCTCTTCTTGATATGTTGGTTCGGGTCGTTGGGCAGGTATTACCGGTTCACGGTCGCGTAAGGTGATAGTTGTAATAGTTTTGTTTGTACGTTTAAAAGGATCGAGTGGGTGTTTGTCCGATTCTTTTTTTATCGGGGCTATAGGAATTCTGCTTTCAATAATATCAATGATCTCTCCGGAAGGACGATCAGGATTTTTGTCGGTATGGACCAGAACGATAACCTTATCCCCGGCTCTTGCTCCTGCAATATCATTTTTTCCGATATGAATTTTCCCATTCATTCCGGTATTTGGATCCGGCTTTACAGTACCATAACCGGCTCGCTCAATCTTTAAGACCCCGCTTACCTTACTTGGCAACACCGTTGGTATGCCAAAGCGTCGTCTTGAGCCTCGAATGATCATACCTTGATCTTCGAGTAATCGCAAAATGCTACGCAGCTCTTGATAACGGCTGTCATCAGAACGAATACCGATCATTTTGGAGATCTCATTGGTCTTGAATAATTCACCCGAGTGTTTCTTAAATAACTCGACCAATCGTTTGGTCAATTGTTCGGGCGATTCAGTTTTTTTCTGTATTGTTTTTGCCATTGGTGGCTAAAAGTGTTTCACTCGTGAAGGGTATTCTTAAAAATACCAACAAATAGGTAACTTCAACATCAACTTACCAACTCTATACGCTCTTCAAGTTCTGAAAGAGGAACAGAATGGGATGTACGAATAAAACAGATTCTGGTCCGATCGGTGCCGTGTTGTCGAACAAAAGGAAGCCATCCACTTTCTTGGGAAATTTTTATAATGTGCTTCAAGCGATCATTCGTCACTGCTATCTCGGTGGCAATCACATCATCAGCAACGAACGTTGCTAAAAATTCTTTGACGAGTGCTTCGAGTGTAACGTTTAGAAAAAGAAAATGAATGATCGCACGATCGTCTTCATGTGTAATCGTAGGCTCGAATGGCATTCCACTTCCCGAGACAAAGGCTATGAATGCTTCTTCAAGAGCAATCGGAAGCACCACATCTTGTTCGGAGCGAAGTTCAAAAATTGTTGTTGTATTCATCGTAGACTAATAGTACGTTTCTTACTGTAGTTTTGTTGCTTAAAGAATTATTATCAAAACAGAAAAAGAACATATCGTCGGAGAGTACCCATTGCAATGGCTCAAAGGGGTTGGTCAGAAACGGGCTGCCGCCCTTTCTACGGCGGGCATTGACACAATTGAAGACCTTATTGAGTTCTTCCCGAGACGATTTATCGACGCGCGTACGGTCATAAACCTTGGTGACGCACAACAGTATCTTTGGCAATCGGTCACTGTAGCGGGCACAGTGATCGGTGTACAACAGTTTACCTATCGCCGCCCCTTCAGGACACAGATTACCATCGAGGATAAGACGGGGGTGTTACATCTGGTCTTTTTTGTTTATAGTGAATGGATTGCAAAACAATATAAAGTTGGAGATGGAGTTGTTGCGATCGGGGCAATAGGTTTTTTTCGTGGTGAACCACAGATTGTACACCCTGAATTTTTAGAAAAAACGTCCGAATCTCAAGAGCTTGCCGAAGGGAAGTTGCTCCCGATTTACCCAAACCCGCAAGCGTTCAAAGATGGGTACATCTCTCAGGTCCAGCTTCGTAAAATGTTCGAGCAGGTACTGCTTTCCGATGATTTTATTCGTGTAACGACAGAAGTATTACCCCAAGAGCTGATTTCGAAATATCAATTGATGGAAAGACCGACTGCGTTTCGCGAGATGCATTTGCCGGGGTCACCAGAGACTCTTAGCCAGGCTCGACGACGATTGATCTACGAAGAATTGTTTTTCTTGCAATTGCGATTTGCGGTCGAACGCCATCGGATACAAGCGACAGCCGGTCGAGGTATCGGTTTTGATGTCTCTTCACTTTTCTCGGTGTTACAGTCTCCCAAACCGAGAAAACCATCAATCATTTCGCAAGTAATAGAGTCATTGCCCTTTTCTTTGACGAATGCACAACAGCGCGTGCTGAGTGAGATTGCGACTGATATGAGCAAAGATCATCGTAGAATACCGATGCACCGTCTTGTGCAAGGTGATGTCGGAAGTGGTAAGACAATAGTCGCATTACTGGTAATGCTTGCAGCTGTCGACAATGGCTATCAGTGTGCATTAATGGCACCAACAGAAGTGCTTGCTAAACAGCATTATTTATCAATGTCTGCACTCCTGAAAGAGACACCAATCGAGTTATCACTCCTCGTTGGTGGGCAACCAAAAAAACTTCGTGCAGAAATTTTGAGTGAGCTTTCAGAAGGCAGAACAAATATTGTAATAGGTACTCATGCACTGCTCGAAGAAAATGTGATCTTCGATAAGCTTGGAATGATCGTTGCCGATGAGCAACACAAATTTGGTGTTGCACAACGAAAAATATTGATCGAAAAATATCGCGATGCTCCGCCTGATGTATTAATCATGACAGCAACACCCATCCCCAGAACACTTGCATTGACACTCTATCAAGATTTGGATGTTTCGACTATAGATGAATTACCATCGGGTCGTAAACAGATCAGCACTACGATCGTTATGCCATCGGCGCAGCGAGGATTATTTACTCATATTCGTGAAGTAGTCAAACGCGGTGAGCAAGTGTATATCGTTTATCCACAGCTTGAAAAAAGTGAGACAAGAGACGTAAAGACTGCGACAAAAGCCTACGAAGTATTTTCTGAAAAAATATTTCCTGATCTGCATGTCGGTTTTATACACGGGAAACTCAAGAGCGCCGATAAACAAGCGGTAATGTCCGCTTTTCGTGATAAGCAAATTGATATTCTTGTAGCAACCAGTGTCATAGAAGTAGGTATCGACGTAGCCAATGCAACCCTCATGGTCATCGGCAATGCCGAGCGCTTTGGGCTAGCACAACTACATCAATTGCGGGGTCGTGTCGGTCGTGGTGGTAAAGCATCAGAATGTATTTTGGTGCCGAGCGAGAAGCTTGAGCTAAAACCTGATGAATCAGTTACCAGTGAGGATATCGAAAGTCGCACGGCATCGCTTGAACGGTTGAAAATTTTGGAGCGAACGACCGATGGTTTCGAGATCGCAAAAGCTGATCTTGCGCTTCGTGGTCCCGGCGATTTCCTTGGCACTCAGCAATCGGGTGCAGTAAAACTCAAACTCGCCGATATTGTTCGGGATCAACAGATATTAGAACAAGCCGCCAAAGACTCGGCTCAACTCCTCGAACAAGACCCCCAACTCCGAAACAAAGAACACTCAGCTACAAGACAGGAGCTACTAAGATTATATCATCAACGAGAGAGCTTTTTAGAAGTGGGGTAATTGATAGTTATAGAGAAAGTTTTATGGCTACACTGCTTCCGGTAAAGGAACTTCCAAAGCTAATAGTTTTGGTGTCAATTTCAAACCCAGTCCCCACGGAGCCGTGACCAACATAATCATAATAATAATTATAAAAATTAAAACTTTTCAAATAGGTGGGGAGTAAACTATTAGAGATATTACATTCAAAAGACTTCATCGTTAATTCATCGTAAGGAACATTAACAAGAGTAAAGGAAATTCCTACAGTTGTACCATGCTGGTAGTGGCTTCTATGACCATCATATAGCCTTTGAGTAGAATCATTAAACTCCAGACTTTTGATAAGATGTTTTGTAGTATCCAAAATGATTAATACTGAAATTATTTTTCTCGTTGAACTATCGAAACCATCTACAACGTAGCTATAAGAGCTATCAAAAAAGAATGATATTGTATCATGTGATCTGAATGTAAATTTCTTTGTATTTGAAAATAGCGAGAGATTCTGATCTGAAATGGAAGAATCATAAAATCTTGAATTGGTCTTCGATAGATTTCCATTTGCAAAATAAGTTGAAGTATCAAACAACTGGACAGGTATATTCGCGATACTCATAGTCAAATGCTTAAAAGGAGGCAAAGTATCTGTTTGTTGTTGGACAGCGTCAGTCGCAGTTTTAGAGCAACTCGAAAGTGAGATGACACATATACACGAAAGAAGTAGGATCCCTAATAAGTGCTGTTTCATATTCAATTTAAATATATACCCTATAAACAACACAGAAAGCCGATATTTGTTGCGCACTTAAGATGTCTTTGTTCTCACCTTAGACATCAGCCACAACCCAACTCCAAAGAACAGTGCGAGCGTGACGATTGCCTGGCGTTGCCCAAAGCTTGCAGAGAGGGCACCGAAGATTAACGGACCCGCAACGGCACTGGCTTTACCTGCAAAGCCATCATAAAAGCCGAAGAACTCTGCTGTATGCTCGATTGGCGTAAGCAATGCCATCATAGCTCGTGAAGCTGATTGGCTCGAACCCAGTGCGACTCCGGCAAAAATAGATACGATATAAAATGATGCTGCATCGGTCGAAAGATATGCCCCGACTACCACAGCAAGCCAAATGCACAATGTAATCATAATTGTGCTTCGTGGTCCGAGACGATCAGTGATGATACCAAAAACCAGCGAACCGAAAATGGCAACAGTTTGTACCATCGCATAGAGTATAATCAGCTCCTTCATCTCAAAGTGTAATGTATCTTTTGCATAGATACCGGCAAAGCCTATCACCGTCAGAATGGCATCGTTGTAGATAAAAAAAGCAAGGAGAAAGATCGATAGTGTCCTATACTGACGAATGTTTTTTATTGTATTTCGCACTTCACGCATTCCTGCGCCAATAACAATCAATGATAATTTTGTTTTGCCGCTTCTATTCTCGGGGACAAAGAAAAAGAGAGGAAGTGAAAAAACAAAAAACATTATTGCGGTTACCAAAAATGTTTCTATGTACATACTCTTGACAAGGAATGGTACCGTAGCTGCAAGTGCAGCCAGAGAGCCGAAATACCCTACGGCGAAACCAATGCCCGAGACTTTTCCGATCTTATCCGGCGGAGCGATCTCCGGTAAAAAAGCATCGTAAAAAACCGTGCCCCCTTCAAAACCGACATTTGCTATTATAAAAAGAATTGAGGCAGTCAGAATCATCCCGCCCTGGAGCCAATACGTTGCGGCTGTGGCGAGGCAAGAAGCCAGTGTAAAAGCGAAGAGAAATTTCTTTTTTGATCCCGTCGAGTCTGCAATTGCACCAAGACCCGGTCCGAGCAAAGCAACAATTAGCATCGAAGCCGAAAGCGTCATTCCCCAATAGAGATCTTTGTTAGGGTTGTTTACAATTGCCCCGGTGTAAAACTGGGGAAAAACAAACGTTGACATAATGATCGCAAATGAGCTGTTCGCAAAATCGAACATACTCCAAGCGGCAACAACAGATTTTTTTATCTTCACAATTTGCTCGGTAATGACGAAGAAAAATATTGTTAATTTAGGATATTCAGTTCGGGTAGTTTTTCTTGTTTGCCAAATGTTTGATGCAAGATATCAAGTGCCTCATCAGCAGATTCGACAATAGTAACAAAATGTTCTTTGCCTTGGTAAAATGGTTGTGAAAATAATGCCTCGCAATATAGTCTCCATTCTGAGCCAAAAAGAATGAAAGGTTTTGGCTCGATGAATCCTTTAAGAAAATAGTCCCAGACGAATGATACTTCAACGATTGTCCCCGGCGAGATACCACAAGCGACATAAGCATCGGCAAGGGAGATCAATTCCATCAGACGATCAACGGCACTCGAGACTCGGAGTTCTTTCTTGATAAATTCATTCATTTGTCTTCCACGATTAAAATAAACATTCGCTGTCACTCCCACCGTACTCCCGTGATGCTCGTACGCACCCTTTGATGAAGCTTCCATTACACCTTCATAGCCACCGGTAACAACGGCAAAGCTGTTATCGGCAAGTAGAGCTCCCAGTTTGTATGCACGTTGATAGACAATATCGCCTTCTCGACATTCACTTGGTCCGAAAACAGTGATGAGTTTTTTCATTGGCGGATAATCTTCTCAAGAGCCAGCACAAATAAGTCAATCTCAGAGATTGTTGTATCTTTTGACAATGAAGCGCGAATTGATTTTGCGGCAATATCTTTTCCTTTGCCCATTGCCATCAGAACATGTGATGGTTGCAACGTACCCGAAGTACAAGCAGCACCATTCGAGACGGCAATGTGATTGAGATCAAAATTAATAATTAATGATTCGCTCTCAAGACGATGTAACACTTCAGGAATAAAGGATATATTCACTATATTATTAACGGCATTGTCACCGTGTCCTGAGTTAAAAATAACTTCAGGTATGGTTGCCAATTTGCTACACAGATGATCATGCAGAAGTTTGATGTGATCCTTACGCTCATCAAATTCTATGGTTGCTAATCTCGCGGCTTCCGCAAAACCTATTGCAAGTGC
>JANYDV010000095.1 GCA_025363505.1 Bacteroidota bacterium | reverse complement strand
GTTTGCGACCCTATTCTTCTTGTAGCTATTGTGTAACCGAGTTCCTTAATATCTTGTATTCTTCTTTGTGGATTATTGTTTATAGGAAATTCACTTGTCCATTCAAGGCTACTCATAGATAGAAAGAATGGCTTAGTAACTAATTTAGAACTAAACTGATTTTCCCAGGACCTAACTTCTCTAATTATCCATTTGCGTCTATTTCTTGGTTCAAAAAAATGTTTGATTTTTCGCAAATACTCCAATATATCTATTTCGTTTTCCAAGAACAATCCAGTACGGCGGTAATAATAGGGGACAAATCCTTTCCAAAAGACCTTCCTCTTGTGCTTAAAAGACACTTCTACATATCTTTCTGAGGCTTTTGAATGGTCTACGAATGAATGTATTTCTAAGTCATCTTTATCATCAATTAAATTACGAAGTTTATTTAGATCCATATTTCCTATCAACTAAAGTGAAAAAATTCGACAGGCTAATATTGAGCGCCTTAGTTATCTTATTAATATTTTCGATAGTAAGATTCTTTTCAGCCCTTTCTATCATTCCTATATATGTTCGATGAAGTGAGGCTTTCTCAGCAAGTTCCTCCTGTGAAATACCTTCTGTATTTCTGAGATCACGAACAGTGTCTCCAAAAGCAAGCAGAAGCTTTGATTTAGTTTTCATTCTACTCCAAAGTATACTATAATTGGCGCGAAGGTACGAATCTATTGCAATATTTGCCACATACTATAGTTAGCATAATAAAAAATCGAATTTTTGACAGTTGCGTTTTCAATATTAGAACCTTAGGCATTTTCTTAAATAAATCTAAGACCATATTGTTAGCTTGTAAGAAATGTATGTAATTCGTTGTAACTTTCCCCAATTCCTTCAAGTTGCTAATTTATACAACAAGTAAAGAAAGAAGCATCGCATGAAAAAACTATTTGTTTTTCTCGTTTTAACTTGCTTGTCTTTTGCCACGCAACTAGTCGCGCAAACGATCACTATTTATCCTCGCTCAAACTCGGGGGACATCATGTCGTTAAAAAATTACCATAATGACAATGGCACCATCACCCTCAATACGGGCATTATTACTTGTGAAAACACAATAGTAGCTACTGATGTAAAGACTGATGGGTATTATCTTCTCAATCAACAGGAATATCCACCAAATGTAAGTATCTACGGAAAACGTGGTCCTAATAATTCAGTGACTATAGAGTCCACCCCAAAAAATAATTTTCTGCGAGACACATTCGA
Source organism: Bacteroidota bacterium (assembly GCA_025363505.1). Taxonomy (GTDB): domain Bacteria; phylum Bacteroidota; class Ignavibacteria; order Palsa-1295; family Palsa-1295; genus JAFDZW01. The sequence continues at coordinate 3,175 of JANYDV010000095.1, read as the reverse complement.
ACATCCCTCTGAACCTAAGACAAGATTAAAAATCGAGCCAACACCAAAAGTAGTAAAGCCGAATATTATTCCTTTGGAATCGCGATAGTAAATATTTTTTTACAGATTTCTTTTTCGCAGTACACACTGGTCAAAATGACGTGTAATGATATAGTAACATTGTAATAGGTCCATTACTGTTATTTCATAGTATCATAACAGCTTAAAATGCGACATCATGTGTTTTATCTTGCACATGCAAAGAACACGAGCTGTTTGTGCTGATAGTATGCCCATCCAAAAAACGTATCACAGGTTGATGCGACGAGAGACCCCCTTCTCTTTTTCAACGATAGAATTTATCCATCGCATTTTTAATCAAAGGGCTGACAGGTTTGTCAGCCCTTTTTTATTGGCTTTCATCCATTTTACCTAATCAATTATGAACACCATCATCACACCATCACACACCTCAGAATTAATCACGATCTCGAACGCCGAGCCTGTAAAAAAAGTATCTCGTCGAACGATGCTCAAGGGCGGTCTTTTTGCAATGAGCGGCTTGGCACTCGCCGGATGTAACCGTGCAATTGCGCAAGAAGAAGTATTGGAAGTAACTTATCAGGATATTATGATACCAAACTTACCTTACGAGTTCGAGAATATGACCGTGACACTTGCAAGCGACTTTCATTCAAGCCCATATATGTCGCTGAGTGATTTGAAAAAAATTGTTCGCCGTATTAACGACCTCAACAGTGATGTGATACTTCTTCCCGGAGATTTTGTCACTTCTCACTGGGAAGAGCTGCCGCCGATAGCCGAAGCATTCAGCGAATTGCGTGCTAAGTATGGTGTCTTTGCCTCGACCGGCAATCACGATCATGATGTAGATGCCGATCTGATTTCCGAAGGATTGGAAAATGTGGGAATCACGATGCTCAGAAATGAGAATCGAGCATTGACCATCGGCGGCTCGAAACTGCATCTGTTGGGAGTAGATGATGATGCTTCAGAAACTATCCTTGATTTCATCAAAGGTCAGCACGCACCACACATCGAAGAAACATTCAAAGGCTTGCCAAACGATGCCGCAACGATTTTGCTTTGCCACCGCCCATATCATTTTGATGAATACGCTCAAACGAAAATAGGAATGATGCTTTCGGGACATACACACGGAGGTCAGATCGTGTTGGCACGTTTCGGCAGAAGTGTCATAACAATGAGCTCCCTCGCTTCAAGGTTTATTGATGGCTTTTACGATGCAACTCAAAAAGACAGCAAAACCAGAATGTACGTTTCCCGCGGACTCGGCGTCGTAGATATTCCCTTCCGTCTCAATTGCCCACCTGAACTCACACAGTTTACATTACATTCGCCAATGTTCAAAGAGCATGCTTCATCTGATTATGGGTCGAAGGGCTGAAATAAAGTATATTTTAAAAATTTTGTTGCCATTTCTCCTATTTAGCAAGGTTTTTGAAACCTTCCGGCAAAATTTGTGTCTAAATAGGTAGAATGATTCGAATAAAATACTGTCTACTGGCTCTGCTGATGGTTGCAGGTGTGAATACTGTAGTATTTGCGCAAAGTACCACATTTGGGAAAAATAAGGTCCAATATCAACATTTCAACTGGAAGTATATCCAGTCACCTCATTTTGATATTTATTATTATCAAGGCGGCGAACAGCTTGCTGCTTTTTGCGCTGAAAGTGCCGAACAGGCACTGCCAAGCATCGAGCATACATTACGATATGATCTGGGCACACGCGTCGCAATCCTGATCTACAATTCACATAATGATTTTCAACAAACGAACGCCGTTGGCGAGTATTTGCCCGAGGGCGTTGGTGGTGTTACCGAATTGTTCAAAAACCGTGTGATCCTTCCATTCGAAGGGAATTACGAATTATTCCGCCATGTCATTCATCACGAGTTGGTTCATGCGGTGATTAATGATATGTTTAGTGGTGGAAATTATCAGGCATTACTAACCGGAGGGGGTATCACCATCCCGACATGGATGAACGAAGGTCTCGCTGAGTTTGAGTCGCTTCGTGGTATGGACATCGAAACCGATATGTTTATGCGCGATGCGACCCTTGCCGATGCCGTGCCATCGCTTTCGCGGCTCGGTGGGTATGTTCAGTATCGGGTCGGGCAAACGATGTATTGGTATATCGCAGATAAATACGGACCGGAAAAAGTTGGTGAATTGCTAAACCGTATCCGCACCACCCGCTCCCCGGAGCTTGCATTTCGCTCAACCTTCGGGATCGGTATTTCGGAATTCAGTGATAAGTTTATTGATGCGCTCAAGAAAAGATATTTTCCTGATATTGCGAAGTACGATAACCCGACTGCATTCTCAGAAGAATTAGCAAATCATAAAAAGCTCGGCAATTTCTTTAATGCCGCGCCTGAAGTATCGCCCGATGGCAAGTGGCTTGCATTTCTCAGTGATCGCAGTAATTATTACGATATTTATATTCAAAACATTGCCAAGCCGGAGGATATTCGTAAAGTACTCTCAGGGGGCGGAGCAACAGGAAATTATGAAGAGCTACACTTGCTCACTCCCGGGTTGTGCTGGTCGCCTGATGCAAAACAATTGGCTCTGGCTTCAAAAGCCGGCAAGAATGACCGCATCAGCATTATTGATATTGCCACTGAAGATGTAAGTTTATTACCCGAATTTAATCTTGATGGTATCGGTCAGCTTGCATGGTCGCCCGACGGAAAGACACTTGCTTTTATCGGGTACTCAAAAGGTGCAAGCGATATTTACTTTTACAATTTTGAATCAAAACAAATTTCCAACATCACACGAGATGTCTATTCAGATCAAGACCCCACATGGGGTGCTGATTCAAGAACACTCTTTTTCGCAAGTGATCGAGAAGACAATATCACACAAGGTACAAACGTAATCGACGGCATTCAACAGTCAACAGTAAAGCATCGCCAAAAAGATATTTATCGCTATGATCTTGACAAACTGGCACTCACGCGAATCACTGCAACCGAGAACATTGATGAGTTCAAACCGTCATATTCATCGGGACTAAAAACGTTGTTCTTTATTTCGAATAAGAACGGTATTAATAATGTGTTTGGGATGACCTCAGATTCATCGGCTCCTCGACCACTGACAAACTCGGTGGCAAAGATTGAACAAATCAGCGTCTCAA
>JANYDV010000088.1 GCA_025363505.1 Bacteroidota bacterium | reverse complement strand
GTGGCTGGCAGATGCGCGTTCTGCTTGCAAAACTTCTCCTCCAGAAACCAAACGCCCTCTTGCTCGATGAGCCCACCAACCATCTTGATCTGGCGAGCATCATGTGGCTTGAGCAATATTTATATTCATACGAAGGCGTAGTGCTGATCGTTTCGCATGACCGCGTATTCTTAAATGCCATCGCAACGAAGATAGTCTCAGTTTCACCACAGCGAATCATCGAAGTCTTCACCGGCAACTATGACAAGTTCGAAGAGCAGCTTGCCGAACGCGAAGTCTTGCGTGCCGCACAAGCTGCCACACAAAATATTCGTCGCAAAGAACTCGAAAGTTTTGTCGAACGATTCCGATACAAAGCATCAAAAGCAAAACAGGCACAGTCGCGTGTTAAAATGCTCGAACGTATGGAGCGAATCGAACTCGTTGATAAGACACCGTTCATTAGTTTTCAATTCCCAGAGGCACGTCCTTCAGGCAGAACAGTATTTGAAATTGAAAATGGTGCGAAAAGTTTTGTGCCAAGCAAATATGTCTTCAGCGATTGCGATCTTCGCGTAGAGCGAGGCGACCGTATAGCTTTCTTAGGACGTAATGGCGAAGGTAAAACGACACTTGGCAAGATCATTGCCGGAGCCGAGCAATTAACCGACGGTGTGATGAAGATCGGGCACAATGTTTCGCTCGCATATTATGCTCAGCACGTTGCCGACTCGCTTGACCCAAACGCGACCGTATTTGAGACGATCGACACTGTTGCACGATCACTGTATTTTAATTCGCAATCAAAAATCAACTATACCGAATCGCAGATTCGCTCGTTATTAGGCTCGTTCTTATTTCGAGGTGATGATGTAATTAAGCCTGTCAAAGTATTATCTGGTGGTGAAAAATCTCGCCTGGCACTTGCAAAGTTGTTGCTCACGCCATCGAACACGCTTATTCTTGATGAACCTACGAACCATCTTGATATGCGCTCGAAGGAAGTTTTGAAACAAGCACTTCTTGGCTTTGAGGGGACGATTATCGTTATCAGCCATGACCGCGATTTCTTACGTGATCTCACTGAACGAGTCATCACGTTTGGTGATGGTAAGGTAAAAGAATATTACGGCGATCTCGAAACCTATCTCATCGAACTTGCTGAAAAAGAACGTGCCGAAATCGGAGCAAGCAAACGCGCAGCCAAAGCAAAAGTCGAGGAAGTTCAGCAACCCATTGTTCCGGAAAAAGAACGCAAGCGCAATGAAGCAAGTGATCGCAACAGTAAACATAAAAAACTCAAGCCACTAAAAGACGAACTGACCAAGATCGAAAAAAAAATAGCACCACTCGAAGCTGAGAAGCAAACAATCGAAGACGCAATGTTCGAGCCAACTTATTATGATAATACCATTAAAGTACAAGCCGACATCGCAAGGCTCGCTGCAATCAAAACTGCCCTTGAAGCATTGTACTATACATGGACTGAAACGAGTGAGAAACTCGAAGGGGCAGAAGTATAACTGATTTGACCAAGATTTTCTTTTAAAACACAATGCCCAAATTGTTAAATTTGGGCATTGCAAAAGATCGATACTTCCCCACCGTGTTGTAAGAAAGTCTGACTTAATTTATATTCTGAGTTACTTAAACAACTCCGCCATCTTTTGTGCTTCCGAAACGAGCAAGAAAGCCTTCTGGAATTGCTTGTCTGTTTCGATTCTAATACGAGCACTCACGTTTGCATCGAAAATCTGACGACCGAGATCAGCACGAATCCAATTTTTGATAAAGACTTTATCTAGTGCAATTTCTTTATCATCTAATTTCGGTTTCGAAGCCGCCATCTTTACCCCATTAGCAGTGACCGAATCATGCTTGCTGTTGATCTTTGCTTTTCCTTTGTCAATGATCTTGTTAAGTGTTTCATCAGAAACGACATAGTCTTTGACAAATGAATCCGGTGTATAATTTTTATGAAGTTCGGCACCATGATCACTCACAAGGTCGCGAGTATAATCATAGAATACGCTTGCGGCGAAGAGATTAATCGTCGTGCGTGTTACGGTATCGCTTTTGACAATAAAATCAGGCGTGATACCACCACCGCCATAAATCATTCTTCCTGAAGTGGTTTTGAATTTCGGACGCGATGAGTCGTTATCTGTCACATCATTTAAATGCCCAAAGTTATCTTCTTCATCTTCACTCTGAATACCCTTGACATATTTACCACCATTATACGGACGCTGAATAGACCGTCCACTGGCGGTATAATACCGAGAGATCGTTAAGCGAATTGCACTGCCGTCACTGAGTTGGAACTGGCGCTGGACCAGCCCCTTACCAAATGTGTTCTCACCAACAATCGGTGCGCGATCGAGATCCTGCATAGAACCTGAGAAAATTTCGCTAGCGCTCGCGCTGCCATTGCTTACCAAGACAACCAACGGGAGTTTCTCGTATGATTGACCGGGATGAGAAACATTTACTTCATCAAAGCTCGACACTCTGCCTTTGGTATAAACGATAGTCTTTGTACCACCCAAAAATTCATCAGCGATCTCTACAGCTTGCTCAAGATAACCGCCGGGATTATTTCGGAGGTCAAGTACCAATCGTTGCATTCCCTGTGAGCGAAGATCCACAAGCGCTTTGACCATCTCTTCATGAGAAGTAGCAATAAAACGTGTCAGTGCAATATATGCTGTTTTGTTATCAACCATAAAATGCGACGTGACGCTGACCAACGGAATAACATCACGGGTAATATCAAAACTGAGCAATTCCGAAGAACCCGCACGAGCTATCGAAATATTTACTTTTGTCCCCTTCGGTCCTCGAAGATTATTACGGACAGAATCTTCGGTAAAGCCTTTTGTCGGTCTATTATTTATCTGAATGATTTTATCACCCGATAGAAGCCCCACTTTTTCGCTTGGTCCTTCGGGCAATACTTGTTCGATCAGAATGATAGAATCAGGCGTCATAACGAACTGAACGCCGATGCCCTCGAACTTACCGCTAAACTCTTCATCCGATTGCTTCACATTGCGTGGCGGCATATAGACAGAGTGCGGGTCGAGTTTATTCAGCAACCCCACGATTGCCGCTTCGTTAAGTGCATTGATGTCTATTTTGTCAACATAATATTTGCTGACCAAATTGAGGACATCACTATACTTTTGAATCTGCTCGAAAGCATTATCCAACGAGAAGGCTTTTTCGATACGAGTACCGAGTAAGGCACCACAAACCACTAACACGACAGCCATCGAAGCGAGGCGGCGCGGACTATAAAAAGATAATTTCATGAGTTTCAATTCGTTGCGTCAGTAAAAAAGAACACCAGCCCTTAATGCGAAGTTCAAACAGACATACTTCAATTCCCTTTATTAAGCGTTGTTCGTGCAGCATCCGTTGCCGGAAGGGCTATCGTGAACATACCTTGTGGAATCGAACGTGCAATGAGCCATGGGTTGTAAATCTTTACATCTTTATAAGTACAATCATTAGCCACAGCCCAATCAGCAATACTCTCGATAGGTCCGTTCACCGTCACATAGCGCACATTCCATGGTTGATAAGGGGTCAAAGTTTCAAAACGAAAACCATAATGCGAGCCATGTTCGAGAATTTCCTTGATAACTGCGATACGGAGCACATATCGCATTGTTTCTTCATTTACATAGATGTTCCAGTAGCTCGATTGATGTTGATAATTCAAAACAGCTGCGACGTTATCTTCGCTCATATTATAGGCTGCTGCGGCAAGAAAATAATCATTAAATTGGGCTCTGAGTTTTGACAAATAGCGCATTGCTGCACCTGTAGCTTTTATAGGATCGAGACGCTCGTCTATCATATTATCAACACGAAGTCCCCAACGCTCTGCTGTCGGGGCAATGAATTGCCAATAGCCATTTGCTTTGGCTATTGACTCGACATTGCGAACGCCGCTTTCGGCGACCATAAGATATTTCAGGTCTCGATCAAGTTTGTTCGCATCAAGCGATGAGTCGATCATCGGCTCCCAACGTTTAAGGCGTTTATACCATAATGCGATTTGATCTGCATTGACACAATTATAATATAGTTCGCGTTCGAACCGCTCTCTAATATCCCAAACTTCAAGTGGTATTTTTTTACCGAAAAGATATGCTTCTGTTGGTAGAGTGATCGAAGTGACATTGCGTTGCCAAACGGAGGTTGAATCTGAAAATGATGTGGCTTCAAGACGCGAAAGACTTGGATGGGAATTTGATAAAAGAACAACCACTATTAACGGCAGTAACCCTATTATTAGACCGTATACTAAATAACGCCATTTCATCGGTAGTGCTCCCATATTAATACTACCATCCGAGGGCTTTCATTTGTTCCGGCACTTCTAAGGTGCCAATAAGACTTTTGACACTTGTCTGACCTTGTTGCAAAAGCAACGTTATCAGTTCGTCACAGACCCGAACGCCTGCATCTGGGTGGACAAAATTCATTGTCCCGATTTGTACTGCCGATGCCCCGACAATAAAGAATTCCATTGCATCAGAAGCATTCGCAATCCCACCGATACCAATGATCGGAAGTTTCGTTGCTTTGCGTGCTTCATATACTTTTGCAAGAGCGATGGGTTTGATCGCCGGTCCCGATAAGCCTCCGGTTACGGTAGAAAGTCTTGGAGTGCGAGTATGAATATCAACCGACATTCCGACAACGGTATTAATCAAACTAATCGCATCAGCCCCGGCATGTTCACAAGCTTGTGCGAATGGTGTTACACTTGTTACATTTGGCGTTAGTTTCACGATCAATAATTTCTTTGTAAGCCGGCGTAACGCGGCGGTCAGTTCCTCAACCATCGGGGCGTTCGTCCCGAATGATAATCCGCCGTCTTTCACATTAGGACAACTGACATTGATTTCATAGCCCACGAGATTATGTGTTGCCGAATTCTCAATCTTTTCAAGGACTCGACAATATTCGTCAATACTCGATGCTGCGATATTTGCGATAATCTTCGTGTCAAATTCGGCAAGATATGGTAACTTCTCATCGACAAATGTTGCTACACCAACATTTGCAAGACCGATGGAGTTGAGCATACCTGATGCAGTCTCGACGATGCGACGTGGGTAATTTCCGGGTCGCGGATTCCAACTAACTGATTTGGTGACAATTGCACCAAGTGCTGATATATCACAAAACTGGCTTGCTTCCGAACCATAACCAAATGTACCGCTTGCCACAAAAATTGGATTGGCAAAACGTACTCCGCCGATCTCAATAGAGAGATTAACTTCTTGTTTTATGCTATGTGGCTGTGTACTCAACTTAAAAGACTATTTGTTTGTGATCGAACGACGGTCCGTGCGTACATACTAAATGAAATTTCTTTCCGGTATTTGTCATTTCCTCAGGCGTTGTTTGTACCGGGCAGCCCTGACAAATTCCAATTCCGCAAGCCATCTCTGTTTCAAGACTCACCTCGCAAGGAATATCAAACTCTTTTGCAATAGCCGAAGCGGCTTGCATCATTCGTGTTGGTCCGCATACAAATAATTTTGGTGCTTCATACAGAAGTTGAGATAGATGCTCGCGAAGGAGTGCGACCACATTACCGCTACTTCCCTTCGAACCATCATCGGTTGCGTAATGAACATTATGCAAATATTCATCTGCGAACAATTCAGCACTACGGGCTCCGTAGTATGTTTCGAATGGCTTGTTTTGTACTTGCAGTTGTTTTGTAAGTAGTGGCATTGATGCTACACCGACACCACCGACGACAAGAATCGCTGTCGTATAGTCATTACTATTAATATCCCACGGCATGCCCAAAGGTCCGACAACATCGCAAATTTCGCCCGGAGAAACATAGGACAACTCCAGTGTACCTTTTCCGTGAATTTGAATGATTATCTCAATCCAGTCGTCGCTAAGATTATAGACACTAAACGGACGACGTAAGAGTGGGTCGGAG
>JANYDV010000060.1 GCA_025363505.1 Bacteroidota bacterium | reverse complement strand
TGGCTACCCAAATTACGAAGTGAGTTACAAAGACGTCAATAATATCAACGCCCGCGAAACGCAGATCACCGTAGCACAAACGCATTTTACTGATGCTCTGACCAAGCTCTTCAAAATGCCGATTGTATTCGAAGTACACTATAACGACGGCAGTATGGATACGCGTCGCGAGTGGGTCGAGAAACAAGCGCAAACCATTGTGATACCGAATACTTCAGGTAAAAAAATTGCCTATGTCCTCTTCGATCCCGCAAGTCATATCATTAAGAAAGTAACATTCAAAAAAACATTTGACGAGTTAAAAGAACAAGCGCTTACGGCTCCGAATATGATTGATCGTTATGATGCTGTCGTTGCCCTAAAGAGTGACCCCACAGCGACACAAACAAAACGCGATCTTTTGATACAAGTCTATCATAAAGAAAAATACGAAGCGATAAAATCGGAAATCGTCGCTCAACTTTCTGCCGATGAATCGTCAGAGGCGCGTATGCTGATTCGTCGCGCTATCAAAGAACCCACGCTCGGCGTTCGCAACGCTGCGATAAATGCGTATCGATTTATTCCCGCTGATCTCAAAACCGATTTTGAAGCATTGCTCAAAGATTCTTCGTATGCTTTGATAGCTACCACACTCGAAAAGTTAAGTGAAAGCTTTCCCACGAGTATGTCAACCTATCTTGAAATGACGAAAATGATCACCGATGATCCGCACAAACGTGTGCATATCAAGTGGCTTGAACTGCAGGCTCTTTCGGAAGGGCAATTAGTATATCCCGAGCTTGTTGAATATGTCAGTGGCTCGTATGAGTTTATCACTCGTCAAAATGCGATGTCAGCACTTCAACGATTGAATTATCTCAATGATGCGCTGATTGCAAACTTGATCGATGCATTGCTCAGTACCAACAATCGCCTCGCCGGTGGTGCAAACGGTGTGATTGCCGGGTATTACCAGCAGACACAACATCGCGAAAAAATTATGGCATACTATAAGGCACACCAATGGAAGCCTTGGCAGAAAGAAATTCTTGACCGAGTAATTAAGTAAAAGACGATTATTTCTTTGATTCTTCAAAGGGCACCAAGTGGTGCCCTTTTTTTATTGGGAAATGTTAAGGAAATTTATTATTTTGGATAACCAGACGAGGCTATACTTCGGAAAACTCGGCTCACTTATTTCCTGTCTATACGGGAAATTAGCCGGTTTTACCACTTCCCCGAAACTTCGCTCTTTTTCTGAGTATTTTTGTTGTACTAACTTCATAAAATACTCGAAATTCTCTTGTTACAAAGAGTGCTGCTTCTCATCGTGATTATTTTCGTATTCTTTGTGCCAACAAACCCCGTTTGTGCACAAGAAGCCGATTCGGTTGCTATTTCAACTGCCCCGTATCACGGCTGGCTTTATCACTTTCTTTTTGATTCGACTCTCGCGAGCAATGTCCCTGTTGAGATCGACTCAGAACATACCGACCACCTTACCTATTATGTTGGCGGAATGGTGAATATTGATTTGACCCCTGATTCTTTTGCAGGCGAAATTGTCGATACATTATGCAGAGCAAATTTCGTTGATATACGTTGCTCAGATAAAGCGCAATATACTGAGATCGAACGCTCGGCAAACGATACGATCGAAATAAGAATCTATCTCCGCGATCCCGGCACCGGCGGAAAAAAAGGCCAACCGATCTTTGATCATATTTTCGATGCCACTCATACCAGCGAGATTAGGCTCCATCTTCGCGGCGGTGATGATTATGCAATTGCCCGAGGCTCGGTTGCATCAAGTATGACAATAGCTGTTGTCGGCGGAGCCGGCAATGATGAGCTTGTTGACAGTTCACGCGTCAGCGGACACGTTCTACATATCTTACCGTTATCGAAAGACCAGAAGAAAACTTTTTTTTATGGTGACCCGGGTGAAACAAACTTTATTTATTCGAGCAGCACTGTTATCGACTCAAAACATACCGCCATTGACGACTCCTCACAATTTCTTCCCCTCACTCGCGACTGGGGGCACGCATGGCATTACCATCCATTACTCGGCTATACAAGCGATGACGGAGCATTGATAGGCGCGGGTGTATCACTTGTTCATTATGTATTTCGTGCCGACCCTTTCCAAATGCTACAGTCACTTCGCGGATATTATGCGACCACTTCCGGAAGATTTAAGATTAATTATGATGCAGTGTTTCCGCATACTTTCTCCGGTGATGCTTCAATCTCAGTGCAAGCCTCGAGCGATGAAGTGATCCGATTCTTCGGATATGGTAATGAGACTGTGTTGAGTAGCGAAGGATATATTTCGGATATTTACGACGCTCATATTTTTTCGCTTACGGTTGCGCCTAAGTACGAGCATGCTATTTTTGATAAAACAATAGTATGGGGAAGCATTGCCGCACGATATGTTCAGGCTGACGCAAACCCCGCTCGTGACACGACGTTCCTGAAGCGCCGACATACATATGGTGTCGGGAGCATTACCTCGATGCGCTTAGGCTACGGCATACTCTTTGACTCTCGTGACGAACCCAGAGCCGCAACCAAAGGCATTTATGCGGCATTTGAAAGTTATTGGACTCCGGAAGTCATTAATAATACGTTCGCCTATACGACACTGCGCGCTGATATTCGTGCCTATCTCTCTGCAAATATTCTCACCCCAATGACTTTTGCATTGCGTATGCGTGCAGAAAAAATACTCGGCGAGCATCCATTTTATGAATCAAATTTTCTCGGTGGCATTGATGATTTGCGTGGATATTACCGCAATCGTTATGCGGGAGTTGCATCGGCACTCGGCTCAGCAGAGCTTCGCATTGATATAGCAAAATGTAATATCGCCGTGCCTGGGACATTCGGAGCGCTATTGTTTGTCGATGCCGGACGGGTCTATGTTGACAATGATTTTTCAAATCTATGGCATACCTCATTTGGGGGTGGTCTATGGGTAGCACCTGTATCAAAAGTACATACGGTGTCACTAACGGCAAGTCATTCATCCGAGACAACTCGCTTTTATCTTTCGACCGGTTTTGCCTTCTAATACATTGTGAATAAACTCCGTACCAATCTTTTTCTTGCGGTCGCCGGTATTATTGCCGGCGGTGGTTTGCCGGCATTGTTGTATGGTTTTAGAAATAATTCGGTGGTCAATGGCGCGATCATTGGCGCGGTCGTCACCCTCGTAATTGCATTTGTCGAGCAAGCCGATCTGCTCGAGCGTTTTCGGAAAGCACCATTTCTGGTAACACTCGCTCTTCGCACAGCGATTCAGATTATTATTATTACCGTATTTACAATTGTGATTACCATCGGTCTGCGAATGGTGCGCGAAA
>JANYDV010000038.1 GCA_025363505.1 Bacteroidota bacterium | reverse complement strand
GATCCCATCACCAAACGTGATGAAGACGGTCTTGATATAGAAATTAAAAACGGGGTGATCGTCAAGATCGGGAAATCGCTCGTGGCAACAGGTGCGACATCATATCATCTGAATGGAGCAGTCGTTGCTCCGGGTTTTTTTGATATGCACGTCCATCTGCGCGAGCCTGGGCAAGAGTATAAAGAAACGATCGAGACGGGCACTAATGCCGCAGCGCACGGCGGATTTACGGGTGTCTGTTGTATGCCGAATACGGAGCCGTCAATCAGCGACCCGTTCGTAGTTGCATTCATTAAAGAAAAAGCGAAGAAGAGTATTGTCGATGTCGAAATCTGCGGCACGATGACTGCCGCACGTAAAGGCACAGAGCTTGCGCCAATCGGTGCGCTGGTCGAAGCTGGTGTCAGGATGATTTCCGATGATGGCACTGCCGTTGCCAGTGCAGAGGTGATGCGCCGTGTGATGGAGTATGCAAAAATGTTTGATATACTCTGTACCGAACATTGCGAAGAACCTTCGATGACTCAGGGTACGTGTATGCACGAAGGAAGTATCTCTGCCAAACTTGGTCTGCCCGGGTATCCGTCGGTCGCCGAAGATTTGATCGTTGCGCGAGATATTATGATTGCCGAATATATCGGTGGTGTGCGCTACCACGCGGCGCATCTTTCGACGAAAAATTCGGTCGAGCTTTGCAGATCCGCCAAAGCGAAAGGTTTGATGGTGAGTTGCGAAGTTACACCGCATCATTTTACGCTGACTGATAGTGCCGTCGAAACCCATTGGGGAAATGCAAAAATGAATCCGCCACTTCGCGAGCAATCGGATATCGAAGCAATGATTGCCGGACTAAAAGACGGGACGATTGACTGTATCTCGACCGACCACGCACCGCACTCGGCTTCGGAAAAAGATTGTGATATGTTGAGTGCCGCCTATGGGATCATTGGTCTCGAAACGGCTGTCGGGCTTGGGCTGACGCATCTTGTGCATACAAAACATCTTTCGTTGATGGACTATATCACAAAATGTTCGACCAATCCGCGAAAGATATTGAAACTCGATGAAATTGTGATAGCCGAAGGCAAGCAAGCAAATTTAACGATTATTGATCTCGACCGCGACTGGACCTTCGAGTTAGAGAGCATTAAATCGAAATCATCAAACACTCCGTTCATTGGCACGAAGATGAAAGGCAAGCCGATCGGCATTGTCAATCACGACAGCATGCTCGGTGAAATATTTGCCTAACTCATTACACGCTTGAAAGCAACCGCACCATTCTTGCGTATGCTCCGATACCTTCAACGATTGTTGGTTGACGATCTGTGGAAGCCAACGACTGAATATTTTAAAGCTAATCGCAATTATCGGCGCGTCACTATGGTGTTGGTGATCTTGACCATCGTTATCAATGGGCTTATTCTCCTGACCAATGCTGCCGAGCCTATTTCCAAACATTCGGAATATAAGCGAATCGTTGAGTATGCCCACGACGCCCAAACGACACTTCAGCGAGCGAATGCTTCATCACAATTTATTCTTGATTCGATTGCCAACGATCAGTATTTACCATTTTATTCGCAATATACCAGTAGTGAGTCGTTTAATAGTTTTTTAAAAAAATACCAACAGCTGTGGCTGACCAGTACCTTTCGTGCCAGTACGTTGCTTCGGCAACAAAACAACACCGAGATCAGCATTGCGTTTTATGATGCAAACAATCGTTTGCTCGGTTGGTATGCGCCGGAGTTTGCTTCACCGTCGTTCGATACTATTTTTGAAGGCGGTAATGTACTCGAACGTCGGAGCCGATTGACGCAGATCGATAGTGATGCGTTTAATCTGTTTTATACCACTGCTCGAAAAATGATTTCGAAGCAAGGATTGTATATCGGTTATGTCGTCATAAAATATCGTTTAGCACACCAAACAGATCTCGATGAATATCGGCATTGGAAATGGGATGCCACCCAACGCACGCCCGACCCGAGCGAGCATTATTATTTTACAACACGCTCGGCGCTCACGACGACGACCAGTTCGCCATTAGTCTATATTGATACTACCGAACGAAGTGTGATAGCGGGATCATTTGTTGATTACGGCGCACAATATCGATCGCGTGTATTTGCCGATCGTCTGCCGTGGCTTGGTGACGTCGCAGCAGTATGCGAGCTGTTTATCGTGGCAATGTTATTCTTGTTATGCCGTTGGCTCATCGAGCGTAGCTCTTCGTTTTCGGGGAGACGAATGTTCGGAGTCTTAACGTCAGTCATCATATTTTTTATTGCAATTCGATTTGTACTTTCGTTGCTCGATGCACCGGCGGTGATGATTGCCGGTTTGCCATATTTTGAAAGTAGTGTACCACATTACGGTATCGCCAGGAGTATATTGCCGAGTGAGTTATTTCTTTCAGTTGGTATTGCCGTGTTGATCTTTGTGTTCATTCGTCGAGCGATATTATTTTATGTGATTGAGCCGCGTGCTCGGTCGAAGTGGTTTCCATTAAGCGTAGGTCTTGGGGCGGCGGTGCTTTCGGTTGTGATGTATTGGTGTTTTCAGCATGTCTGCCACGATAGTATATTCAGTCAGTATTCGAATGATTTTCTTGAGTCATCACTACACTCGCCTGATGGGTTTGGGTTGTGGGTGTCGCTTGTCGGGATCGGTATACTCTATATCCTTGCTCAATATTTATTGCACACCGCACTGTACTATACATTTAGAAATGCGTCGTTTCATCGGTCGAGCATTGCCGTGGTACTGTTGTTTTTTGCCGTACCGCAAATTGCTTTTTTTCTTGCGCTTGCACAAACACAGTGGTATTCGGTCAGTTGGAACACTGCACACATTTCCATTTTTTGTGTATCGCTGTTGCTGAGTTATCTTTATCATAGCGGATATATTCACCGCCTGCGACAGATTACTCATCGTACGTTACAGGTCGTGCTGATAGCGGTTGCGGCGGCGGTGTTGATCGTCCTTCAACTCAATGAAGACTTAATGACGGTGCGAGTTGCACTTGCTAACCGTGAAATTCAAATTTCGCAAGATCAAAGTGGAGTCGCGTATAGCCTGTTGCTCAATGATGCGTTGCATCGTTTTCAGGAGCACAATGCCGATACGAATATCAAAACGTTACAACAATTCCACATACATAGTCTGACATTTTGGAATGACTTTCAATTCAGACACCCTGAGTTGTCGATTGCCTTTACGGTCGATGATCCAAACGGCAAAGAGTTGTATTCGATAGAATCGGGCAATATTTCTTCTCACTCTCTGAGTGCGCTCAACGGCGACTCTTTGGGCATCGCCAGCGCATCTCATTTTACGACACGACTTCGAGATACGATTTCCGCAGCGTCGCAGGTACTGAGTTCGGGTCACGTTGTTGATCTCACACTTTCAGTATTATCATCGGGTTCGCACATATTACTGCCGTCAACACGATTGAGTGAATTGCTCTGGAGTGATTCATCGGTGCGCAGTCGCAAGCAACCCACGATCATTGCGATCATTCCCGTTGGCGGATTGGGACCGACACGAATGTCAGAGTTGGGGATTGACACCAGCACAAATTCTTACGCCACCTTTACCCGTAACGTTTCAGATACGTCACGTTTGTTAGCCCCATCAGTACGGCAAGCCGCGTTCGTTCCGTTTCCGCGCAACAATGATGCTATTCATTTTGTGATATTATTATCGGAAGTATTTATTATCCTGACATTTTTGGGGTTTGTGATGGCATTAATTTTTCGAGTAATCGAAGAGCGTACGATACGACTGCACGTTTCATTACAAGAGAAAGTATTGTTGGTGATGTTTTTTGCGATTATTGTTTCGTATGTTTTTATTACACAGATCACGGCTGTTGTCGTCGGGTCGAGCACAAGCGCAG
>JANYDV010000034.1 GCA_025363505.1 Bacteroidota bacterium | reverse complement strand
CTTTTGACAATACATCCGGAATCGGATAACTTACTTGTAATGCTTGCCACTTTGCATTGAGGTCGAGCAAATATTCATTGACTTCATTAGTATAGATCGCTTGCGGGGCTTCGAGCAAACCTGAAACACCAAAGAACAAAGCTTCGAATATATTTCCAAGTTCTTGCACATTCTCTTTCGCTCGGATACTGTGCAAGAGTGTTCTCGGTAGAAGCGTAGCAAAGTCAGCCATTGGTTTACGATTTTCGCTAAAGCCAAGTGCGTCGAGAACACGCTCATACACTCTATCAAGCAATTCTTCTTTTGTCGTCTGTTGTGAGTTGGAATATCTCGCGACTAATTCATCCAACCGAAGCTCTGCCATCGACGCAAGCACCAAGCGTTTGCGTTTCATTGATGTAGCAAGATTGTGCGGAAAGCATGGCAGCTCGGGCAAGCGCGCATATCGCTCTTCGAAGAGAGCTTTCCAAAATGCTCGCTCATCAAATGCAAGATTATCTCGAAGTGAGAGGGTCGGGATGCGCGGATGGACACCGCCATCATCATCCATCACTACGTGCAAAATTACTGAGGCGTAATTAGTATCATCGGTGTGTCCGTGCTTTGTCCAATCGGTGCTCGTGCGATGAAGCTCGATATCGCCTTTGAGGATTAGTCCGTCCAAAATTATTTCTGCACCGAGAAAATCTGGTCCGCCGCGATGGTCGTTGTACTTACCGGAGTTTCGAATTTGTATTTCGCTGCCATCCACCAACCGAACGATAGGAGTCAAATATCGCTCGTGCGATTTCCAGAGCGTGTGCATTAATGATTCGGCGAGGACAGGTTTCTTCATAGCGCTGTCTGCTTTCTTTTACATCAGTGATTGCATCTCTTCAACAATCGTCATAGCAGCTTTTCGAGCCGCCTCTTTGAAATCACTACCCGTCGAAGCATACGAAATGCCGCGGCTGACATTAATGAGTGCAATGCCTTTGCCGTTTGCATTCATTACATCAGCAAGCGAACCGCCTTGTGCACCAACACCCGGCACCAAAAATGGAAGCTCGGGCGCACGATGACGAAGTGCTTCAAGCTCGGATGGTTTTGTTGCGCCGACAACTAAGCCACAATTTTTTGAAGTCGTATTCCAACTACTGACAGTATCGGTCACGTGTTCGTAGAGTTTTTTTCCGGATGCAAGATCGAGATACTGGAAATCACGTGCACCGGGGTTGGAAGTCAAACCAAGAAAGAACGCACCTTTTGTCTGGTCTTTTAAGAATGTCTCGACCGAATCAAAACCCATATAGGGGCTAAGTGTCACACAATCAAATGGCATTGCTTGTTGATAGGCAATCGCATATTGATCGCTGGTCGAACCGATGTCGCCACGTTTGACATCAGCAATAGAGAAAAGATGTTTGGGAATATGTTCAAGCGTTGCAAGTGCGGTGTCTAAGCCCTTCGAACCGTTTGCTTCGTAATATGCAAGATTGAGTTTGTATGAGCAGGCAAGATCGGCTGTCGCATCAATGATCGCTTTGTTAAAAGCAAGAACAGGGTCGCGCTCGTCTTTTAGTGCATCGGGTATCTTACGCGAATCAGTATCAAGCCCAACACACAGGAGTGAGTTGTTGGTTTGTTGCGCAGATACAATCTTCTCTACGAAGGTCATGGTAGTTTTTTTTGTTTTGAAGAATAAAACAACACTGATACGATCAGTCGCGTGTCAGGAGTGCGGCACCAATAACTCCGGCTTTTGTCCCGAGTTTTGCCGGACGAATCTCGACAGTCGATCGCATTTGCTCAAGCACATTTTCGCGAAGTGCGGCTCTCGCCGGTTCGAGCAACAAGTCGCCTGCCTGGGCAACACCACCGGCAACAAGAAATAAACGAATATCAAGAAGATTCGCTACTGTTGCCATTGCAAAGCCTAAGTATCTTCCGGCATCGGCAAGCACTTCGATTGCAAATGTATCGCCTTCTTGTGCGGCTTCGGTAATATCTTTTGGTTCGAGTATCTTGCCGGCAATAAATTTTTTCAGAGTCGAAGTTTGTTTTGATTTCGAGAGTGCATCAAGTGTGCGCTCCGAAAGAAAACGCTGACCGATATAGGCTTCGAGACAACCACGAACACCGCTCGGCGAACTGACTCCGTTGAGATCAACGATCACATGACCAAACTCGCCTGCGCCACCAAAGGCACCGCGATAAATTTCTCCGTTACTCACGAGCGCACCACCCACGCCTGTGCCAAGTGTCGCCAGCAAAAAGAATTTTTCGTTTTTTGCCGAGCCAAAGTGCATCTCAGCCGCCACCGCGCATTTTGCGTCGTTATCCATTCGTACTAAATCTACAATCGGCATTTTTGCGGCGATCATCTCCGCAAGCGGTTCTTCTTTCCAGAGCGTAAAATTTGGTGGATACTGTACGACCGTTCGTTCGGCATTCATCGCACCCGGCACACCCAGACCAATGCGCGAAAGATCGGGATATTGGTGAATGAGCACATTGATATTTTTTACGACAAGCGATGCAATGTCACTTGCGCTAACGTTTGGGGTGGTGCATGAAGTCTCTTTCAGGACTTTGCCTTTTTCGAGATCAACAACTGCAAATTTTATGGAAGTCCCCCCGATATCAACCCCGATCGCCAGGTTGTGAGCCTCGCTCATCGTTGTGCCTCCCGGTAAATTGTTTCGCCGCGGCGTTTGAGGTGATAGCGTTCGCGGGCAATGCGCTCAGTGATGGTGGGTTCTTCTTTGGCAAGAAGATCGACACGGCTCATTAGTAATTGTTCTTCGGATAGCAATTGTGCATTCTCAGCTTCGAGTGTGCCGACTTCGTGACGGAGGGCAATCTGACGCCAGATACCTTTATTTGCAAACAACAGAGTCGCCGAGAGAATCACGAGCGTCCCCGCAAGCAATAGCAGCTTCGGAGTGCGGATGATCTTCTTAATTTTCTGTTTGAGACGAATCTTTGGCATGCTAAAGCTATATGGTGTTGCAAAGATACAACATAATACCGAAAAATCCAAATCTATGGCATTAATCCCACGGGTTACTCAAGCGTAATACGCTTCGTTTGCTTATAACCCGCACCGATCTGCAAGCGGCAATAATACTCTTGTTTCGGAAATTTTTTGAGATTTAGTATCAGTTCGTAGGTGCCGGTAGTCAGTTCTTGTTCGACAAAAGATTCGCTGATATTTCCGAGTATATCATTAAACGCCAGGGTCACAAACTGCGAACCGCTTACCGTAAATTTGATCTTTAACGAACTTGATTTTACGTTCAAGTCGCTCGAAAGCATTTCGTTGGTTGCCGGGGGTTCATCGGATACTTTTTTAATTGTCCAATTCGTCTCTGAGGCGAGTTTGGTAACAAACATATCTTGTGTAGTTACCGGCGCATGGAGCGGTACTTTCCCGAATGATGCTGTATCGCTATAGCCTCCGGCGATATAGATGTTATCATCTTTATCAAGCCCGATTGCTCGTGAGAAAATCACCCCGCCGCGCCCCGATTGCTTGGAAAAACGAAATGCTCCTTGCGGGTCGAACGATGCAACAAACAGCGATTGCCGCCCGTCGCTCGATAGCTTTTCATTTCCAAAATTGAGTGAGTCATTAAAATTTCCGGTCAGATAGAGATTTCCTTTTGAATCCGCTGTGAGCGCCTCACCAATTTTTGCGCCTCTGCCTTTGCTGTTGGTAACCCATTCAAATGCGCCGTCGTCGTTATAACTTGCCACAAACAAATCAGAAAAGCCAAGTTGTGAACTTAGGGTTGTTTTAGGATCGAAGGCAATATCATTAATATAATATCCGCTGATAGCGATATGGTCATTGGTATGCTTGAGAGCTTTTATCATAGCGATTCCGTTTGGTGCTCCGGCGTTTTTTGCCCAGAGTGCTTTTCCATTCGGCGAAAATTTTGCAAGGAAAAGATCAGTCATCCCTTTGGACGTAAGACTGAGTTGATCAATATATGCCTCTCCTCGAATGCAGCCACCGAGATAGGCATTGCCGGAGCCATCAACATCAATACTCACTCCGTCGAACTGACTTTGGTAATTCGATCCGCCAATCGGTTTTGCCCATTCACACTTGCCGTTCTTATCATACTTGGCAAAGAACATCGTCAGGAGTGACCGACGCCAGGGCGATAGCACTGTTGTGCCAAAAGTTGAAGTGTCACGAAAATATCCGGCAACAAAAGCATTTCCGTCTTTATCAACAGCTACGGACATTGCAAAATCACTATTTACGCCGCCACCACGCCGCGCCCATTGGACAACGCCATCAGGAGTGAGCTTTGCTATGAAGGCATCATGGTCGCCGGCGGATACAAGCGTGTCATTGCCGATTTGCATTTTGTTGGTGAACGAACCGACGATATAAATATTTCCTTTGCCATCGAGGGCTACGCCGTTGCCAAATTCATCGGAAGGTCCGCCGAATCGTTGCGCCCAAAGTAATTTGCCGTCGCTGTTATAGCGAGCGACAAAAAGATCGCGCCCTTGCGAGTTCAGAGTGACTGTATCAAAAGCGGTCATCGAATAAAAACTGCCAATGACGACCGAATTGCCCTGCCCATCAGTAGCAATGCCATACGCCGAAGCCGTAATCAGCGCCTCGGCGCCATGCGACCATTCAAATGTTTGCCCTTGCACCGACGAGATGCCGGGAAGTATGATGAGGAATAAAAAAAAGAAAGTTCTCTTCATAAAATGATAAATAACGAATGTTCTATAACAACATTATTGATAGAATCCTTCACCGAGGTGACGATGTTACAGTCTCTATATCATTCGACGTCTATTTAATACCCTACACTCATGCGTATCATCGCCATCATTATTTTTGCGCTGCTGATCACTGCGCCGACAATAGCCCAGCAACGGGCTGTGATCATCGACATCAAAGGCGAAGTGGACGCTGCGATGTCAGTCTATGCCGACCGTGCCATCAGTGAAGCCGAACACTCGCACTCAATTATTATCTTGCGAATCAATACCTTTGGCGGTCGTCTTGATGTCGGCACTCACATTCGCGATGCGATCTTGAATGCTAACGTCCCGACAACAATAGCTTATATTGATAAACGTGCTATTTCCGCCGGCGCACTCATTGCGCTTGCGGCAAAAAAGATAGTGATGACACCGGGTTCGACTTTTGGGGCGGCAACTCCTGTCTATGAAAGCGGCGAAAAAGCTACCGAGAAAGTAGTGAGTTACATGCGAGCCGAAATGCGCACGACCGCCGAGCGAAATGGGCGCAATCCGGAGATCGCAGCCGCAATGGTAGATGAACAACTTGGGCTTGACAGTATCAGTGGTGTGGCGTTGCCGAAAGGTAAGCTACTGACACTCACCAACGAAAGTGCAAAAAAAGCAAAGTATGTTGATTTCGAAGCCGATTCAATCTCGCAAGCTCTCCAACTTTCGGGATACAGCACAGTAGTGGTATCGGAAATCAAACAATCATTCTCCGATGAGATCATCCGCTTTCTTACACTGCCATTAGTCAGTTCGATTTTAATTTTGATTGGTCTCGCGGGCACATTCTATACAATCAAAACCGGACATTTCGGACTCTTCACACTTGCATCAGTTGGTGCGTTGATCTTATTTTTTAGTGCACAATATATTGCGATGATCGCTCCGATCATTGCTTTGATATTATTTCTGGTTGGGATATTTTTATTTTTGATCGAGCTGACGCCCGTCCCCTCATTCGGCATTGCCGCAGTGCTCGGAGTCAGCGGAATGTTTCTCGGATTGTTTTTGGCTCTGGCGGGCGATCTGCGAGCGCTTACTCCTGATAGGCTCCGGATCACTTCCGAAACACTGGCTGTGTCGATATTGGGTTTGATTGGCGCAATCTTTATTATTTTCAAGTATG
>JANYDV010000028.1 GCA_025363505.1 Bacteroidota bacterium | reverse complement strand
GGAAAAGAAACGGGCGGCGCTATGGGAAATACTAAAGTCGGCGGCTGGGAGATTATCGGTACGATAACCAATAACGGCGGAGCGGCATTGATCATCGGCACAAATATTATTCGCACGCTCAATACTCCTGCAGGCTGGGGTGCTCCAACAGTCGGCGTCAATGGCGCGAATATGGATATTCAAGTCACCGGTAAAGCTTTGACCAACATTGATTGGGTAGCACGCGTTGAGACGGTCGAGGTAGTGTTTTAATCCGGAACTGATTACAATGGATTCCCGTCTTCACGGGAATGACAGAATAAAAAAGGCAGCTGCGAAGCTGCCTTTTTTTATGTCTTATTCTGTAAATTGAGGCTTTAGAAAAAACATTGGGGTTATAAATTATTTCAGCAAATATATATTTGTTGTGGAATAAAACTGTCGTATGCTTGTTTAGAGTATCTTAGATGTTATGAGATGTTATGAAAAAAACACCATTACTTGTTTTGCTCGCCGAGGATGACGAAAGTGATCAGCTCAATTTTAGCGAAGCATTAGCCGCATCGCGTATCAAAACGACATTACAGATCGTCAATGATGGTGTCGAGTTGATAGAATATCTTAATACCAAAGATTTGGTGTTGCCCGAGTTGCTGTTTTTGGATTTGAATATGCCCCGGAAGAATGGCTTAGAATGTTTGCAAGAAATTCGCGCACACAAAGAATTTCAGAATATCTCAGTCGCTATTTACTCAACCTCCTTATCCGAACCCGATGTGATGAATACATTTTTGCAGGGTGCAAATGTCTATATCAAAAAACCGACTGATTTTGAAAAGCTCACAGAAGCATTAGATACCGTCATCCGCGCGGCATCAATGTACCGCGACCCTCCGTTTAATATTTCAAATTTTGTTTTGAAGATCGATTAAATTCTGTCCCAAGAGTGATGCCCCGTATTACTGGGTTTCGCGCATCGCCGCTATTTCTTGTTCGAGTAGGAGTGCATATTCCGGAGCGATATATGCAAATTGATCGAAGTGGTGGAATAATAATGCGCGTGGTTTTTCGCCAGTGAGTTTGAAGGTGATCGCTGCACGGATTGCTTGATAAAAATAGGGGTATGGGCTTTGTGAAAGTGAGTAGCGTCTTGTATGCATCCATTTGATATTGCGCACCGCCAGCAGTTCGGCACGTTCGAGGTCATTGCGCTTGAAGGCATAGACGGTTTCGAGCAATCGTAATTCTATCTCATAAGTCAAAAAGAAATGCTCGTCGGTATTGAGTCCATTGGTGGTCGAAAGAATGCTGGCGACGTCATCGAGTTTTCCTTCCAACAGATCAAGCACAATTTTGTGAATCATCATCGGCACATAAATGCCGGAGGTTGTTTTGACGAACGAAAATGATTCTACTCTTTCGATGAGCGCTCGGGCGATGGCAAAGTGTTTCGTTAAGATCGCCAGTTTCATATACCGTAACAAAAACAACCCGCCTTTCGATGTCTCGGGTGTTTGTTGGTCATAAGCATCATGATATAATGCAAACCCTTCAGCGACTTCGCCACAATAACTGGCGCGTTCGTAGCCATACAACAGTCGTGCGGCTTTGACAGAACCTTCGGGAAATTGTTGCGGATGTGTTGAAATAACTTCGAGCGATTTCGCCAGCCATGCGATCCGTTCGTCGCCAACCACATTGTCATAGTTGGTCGCTTTCCATTGGGATTGATAATAATAATATTGTACTAATGAATTTCCTGACTTTGGCGCAGACTCACTCACGGGGCTGAGCCATTCTTTCGCTTTAAGATTCATTGCTTGGACGGTCATTTTCTTATTACCGGGGAGTGCGCAAATCCGCCCATAGATAGCTCGCATCCGAATCAGCAATTCGTGATCGAGTATTGGTACATGGGCAATCTGAATCCATTTCATACCGTAAGACTCGACCAAACTCATATCAACATCGACAATACTAAACCCAAACATTCCATCGATCGCATATTCATAAAGTCGTTCGAGCTGAGGATAGTCACGGGTTTCAAACAAAGCACGTTCGTTGCGGGCTACTTCATTGGTAAAGAGCGATGAAAGAAATCGCTTTCGGAAAAATTCTAATTTTGCAAACTCATGCTCCGGTGCTAAGAGACTGATACATTCATCGGCAAGTTCGGAGCAGAGGCGGTAGAGATTGGTCGCGCTGATATTAAATTCTTTGCAAAGCGCTTTGGTGTTGACGGGTATTGTAGGGTCAGCGAGTTTTTCGAGCAACTGAAGAGAGCGTTCGGGTACGGCAAGTTTTGCCCGAAGTAGGTCGAGTTCTTTTTGTGATAATGTTTGTAAAATCTTTGATAAGAGCATACTCACTTAACACACATATCCCCTATAAATTATCCTAAGGTTTGAGCCATTACGGGTATTGTTTTAAAATAAAATAAGGTTCGCGTGGTTGTCGGCATTGTTTTTGGGCGTCAGAAGTGATAATTTTGAAGGATATGTATGTCAGCATCTTAAATTTTATTACCACATTGTTATGAAGTTATCTCTTTTGGTATTAGTCGTATTGCTCTTGAGTAGTGTTTCTTATGGGCAGCATAATGTTCAGCTTGATGACGGCGCCGGCAACTACTCGCTGATTAAATCGGCGACCAGCGGTGTATCGAATACATTTTTATTGCCCAATGCTCCGGGCACATTAATGACCAATGCATCGCTTGGCACAACGGCGTGGCTGACAAACTCAAATACCTTTTCTTCGGGTGTCGATCTGACCAATAACATTATCGGTACTTCCGCGGCATCAACATTGAAGCCGTTTAATATTGTTGTCAATGGTGTTCGGGTCATGCGTTTCGACGCAGCGTCTATTAGTAATATCACCGGCGGTGGCAGTGGGAATAGTATTGGTGGTACTGCCCCACTCGCAAATTTTGTGGGTGGTGGTGATGGCTCTTCAATGACCGGCGGTGGGTATCAGTTTATTGGCGGCGGCGGCAGCAATCAGATCATCGCAGCGACCGGTGGATTTAATGATAACAATGCGATAATGTGCGGCACAAGTAATGTGATTAACAGTGCGGCAACCGGAGTATTTTATGCGGGGACAAATGTGATCTGTGGTGGTCTTGCAAATTCCATTAATACCAGCGCAGCCACGGCAAATCAAACCGGTTTAAATTTTATTGGTGGTGGATATAATAATATCACCGGCGGCAACGCTGGCGCGATCGGTTTAAATTCGGGTTTCAATGTCATTGGTGGTGGCTTTCAGAATAATGCAATAGGCGGCGCAGGTGGCACAAGCGGATTTAATAGTATCGGCGGTGGATATGCCAATATAGCGAATGGTTCTGCGGGTATCAACAGTGGGTTTAATGTGATTGGGGGCGGTGGTCTTAATAGTGCAAATGGAACTGGACCCGCACTCAACACAGGATTTAATGCGGTTCTTGGCGGCAATCTCAATAATACCAATGGTGGTATTGCGCTGTTCTCCGGATTTAATACTATTGTCGCAGGGTATCAAAACGTTGCCTCCGGCAGCAGCGGTCAATATTCGGGATTCAATACAATCGGCGGCGGTGAATCAAATATTTGCTTTGGTACGGCAACCGGTTTTTCGGGTTATAACACAATTGGCGGTGGTTACGGAAATAGTGCAACTCCTTCGGGCACCAACTTCGGTTACATTTTTATTGGTGGCGGCGAAAGCAACACGGCGAATAATTTGCATACGACTGTCGGCGGCGGTTATAACAATATCGCCACGGGCAATGCGTCTTCGATCTTTGGCGGAAGCTCGAACAGCGCTCCGGGTGATGGTGCATTTGTCGGTGGTGGTGGTTATGATGGCACACTGACATCGGGCAATATCGCCGGCGGAAAGGCGAGTATGGTCGGCGGAGGTTTCGGAAATAATGCGAGTGGCTTCTACTCAAGTATCAGCGGCGGAAATGGAAACACCGTCGCGGGTAATTATGCTTTTGTTGGGGGTGGCTATCAAGGATCGGCACCAAATTTCGGACAACAAGCACAAGCAAGCGGACGATTCGCTTCGAGCGGTGATGCGCAAGGTTCGTTTTTTATTGCACGCAACACTTACACGGGCATCCAAGTAAACCAGCCGTTATATCTCGATGGCGTTTCGATGCCAATGACTATTCCTCTCAACACCGTCTGGCGTTATGATATTCTTATTTGCGGTATTGATATGACAACCGGGGATGTCTATACCACACAACTTTCAGGTGCAGCACAAAGTACAGGTTTGGTAGGTGCGGTTAATACCGTTGGTGCGGCAAACTTCACTGCCGCCGGTACACTTGCCACTGCTTCGGCAACGGTTGCGGTCGTTGGGGGTGTGTTACAGGTACAGGTCACACAAACAACGGCCAACACCGTGCGATGGGTTGCCAAGACCAGTACTGTCGAAGTCGGATATTAATAGATTCGAATGTTGATGATTGTTCTGTTAAATGTGTAAGGATCGGCGTTCTCTATTTTGGTAACTTCGCTCCCATCGCGATACCATTAATAAAGAACAGACCATGACAACACCACTACCCTCAGAACAAGAGATCGGGCAACCGGTCACGACTGCACCCGAAGAAGTAACTAATAACGGACCGAAGCCCGCAGGCGGCGAAACGCCGACGACCTTTGGGAAAGATGCGGTCGAACATCAACAATTTAATGGCGATCAAAACACGACCGGTAGCGGCAACTATCTCAAAGAAGAAGGTTTAGCCGACTATAAAAAAGAAACAAAGCCGAAGATCGAACCACAGATCACCCCCGAAGACAAACCGAAAAACGGTTAGCCTCAAAAAGGGATGATATGATAAATGGTTTTTAGATCGTCGGCACATTTTTTTTGAAGCGCTGACAATCTGAAAACCATTTTTTTTAATCATATTATCTTTTATGAAACGTCTTGTCTTTACTCTGTTTCTCTTGCTTGTCATCACACAGCTGGCATCGGCGCAAACCGGCGTCCGAATTTTTGGTTCACAACAATTTGTGCTTGATGATAATGTATTTGCCAATGCAAAAATCTACCTCAGTTCCTCCAACGGCTCGATGGGTATTGACCAGAATGGCGTTGTGAATGTTGTGTTTCCTAACTCCGGTTCGCTCCTGACTCTGCTTGCGGGATCGAAGACGACGAACTTGCGAGTGGACGGTGGCTCGACGTGGGGTATTGATATTGTCAATACCAAAAATG
>JANYDV010000012.1 GCA_025363505.1 Bacteroidota bacterium | reverse complement strand
ATCATAATGAATACCATTAAGAAAACCACGCTACTACTTTCGGCTTTAGCCGTATTTTATATTACCGGATGTACACAACCGAAAGCATCAGACATCTTGAAGAACGATGCCGAAAGGAAAGATCTGTTTTCTGCTATTGTTAGTAGCGATCAAGCTTCTTCTGAATTGATAGATTCTTTGGTTACAAGGCGTCACGAGCAAGTGATGATGAAAATGCACACAATGATGAAGTCAGACCCAATGATGGGTAAAATGATGATGGGCAAGATGATGGAAATGTGCAATGACGATTCTTCGATGTGTAAGATGATGATGAGTTCGATGCAGTCACATCCGAAAGTAATGAAGTCAATGGAAGGCATGTGTAATATGAACAATATGAAGGGAAAATCGGAGGCACAAAAAGAAGAGCATCTGAAACATCATTAATGTCAAAAATAAGATCACTGAAAAAAGACATCAACATTAATGCTCCTCTGGAAATAGTATTTGCTCGTATGGATGATCTATCGAAAATAGGTATGCACATGAGCAATAGTTCGATAATGATGATTGGGAGCAAACTGATGCTGGAGCAATTGCCGGGACCATCCCAGGGTCTCGGTGCGTCATTTCATTGGTCAGGCAGCGTGATGGGAATGCCATCGATATTACTGAGACAGTAACTAAGTGGGTCGTTAATAAAGAAAAGATTTGGGAAACAATAGGCACACCGAAAATTATTATTCTTGGATGGTACAGGATGATTTTGAAAACCGAAGCCTCGAACACAACTACGCAAGCTTCGCTCCAAATTGATTATACCAAACCGAACGGGAGTTTCAGAATCATTCTCTATTACTTACTCTCAAGCTTATATTGCAATTGGTGTTTGAATAATATGTTAAACGCCACTAAAAATGCTTTTCAAGAATTACTGCCTGCTGACCATTAGTCGTAGGTCCACGATATTTAAATGCCGATTTTACAAATAATAGGGTTGTCAAATATCTATAATGGCTACATTAAAAAATACACCTACCTCGCCGTCTAAAGCATATTCAAAGAAAAAATGTAAAAAGGCACTGGCAACACTTCAGGACAAACTCTTTGATCTGCAAAATTTATTCTATGCTGATGGTCGTTATGCCCTACTGATTATTTTACAAGGACTTGATACATCAGGGAAAGACGGCACAGTTCGTCATGTGATGTCTTGTATGAACCCAATGGGCGTAGACGTAAAATCTTTTAAGCAGCCTACCGAAGAAGAATTGCAACATGATTTTCTATGGAGAATATATCCTCACCTCCCCGCTAAAGGAATAATAGAGGTCTTCAATAGATCTTATTATGAAGATATTATTGTTCCTTCAATAGATAAGTCCATTCCGAAGAAAGAAATTCTACGACGAAGCCAATTGCTTGATACTCTGGAAGACCATTTTCATTCGAGCAACATCCATGTTTTAAAGTTCTTTTTACATGTTTCAAAAGAAGAACAACTCTGTAGGATTAAAGAACGGCTGATTCTGCCTCATAAACGTTGGAAGTATGACAAGGCAGATGTTGATGTCGCCGAGAAATGGGATGATTATACAAAGGTGTACGATAAAATGATTAGCGACAGCAATACTACTCCGTGGCATATCATTCCGGCGGACAAACGATGGTATCGTAATTATGCTGTGGCAAAAATTGTTACCGAACACTTAGAATCTCTCTCGTTAAAATACCCAAATACGTAAAATAACAGCATGGAAAATCACGATCAACCAATGGTAGGCATGGATCATAGCAAAATGGATCATTCAGCTAAGAATTCCACTACGCTAACGCCCTCGAAGCATGATATGAGTGTACCAATGGGTATGGAAGGTCACGATCATCATGCAATGATGATTGCAGATTTTAGACTGAGGTTTTGGATTTCGCTTGTGATTACTATTCCCGTGCTTGTTCTTTCGACGATGATCCAGGAGTTTTTTGGTTTTACTCTTACTTTTACTGGGGTCTCGTATGTCTTATTTATTCTCTCATCTATCATTTTTTTCTACGGAGGGTTGCCATTCCTAAAAGGAATGATCTCGGAGATCCAAGCAAAAAATCCCGGAATGATGACGCTGATCGCCATGGCGATCTCGGTTGCATATCTCTATAGCACCGCTACTGTTTTTGGTTTGAAGGGTATGGATTTTTTTTGGGAGCTCGCAACTCTGATAGATATTATGTTGGTCGGGCATTGGATAGAAATGAAATCTGTACTGGGTGCATCAAGGGCACTGCAATTATTGGTCAGCCTGATGCCGTCTGAAGCCCATAAAATTATTGGAGATCAAATTACGGAAGTGAAACTCGATGAGCTTCAACCCGGTGATGTAATCATGGTTAAACCCGGGGAGAAAGTCCCTGCCGATGGTATCATAATCGAAGGGGAAAGCTATCTGAATGAATCTATGCTTACCGGCGAGTCTAAACCAGTAAAGAAAGGCATAGATACCAAAGTGATCGGCGGCTCTATTAATGGCAACGGATCTCTGAAGGTAAAAGTCGAGCATAGCGGTAAGGACAGCTATATGAATAAAGTAATAAAAATGGTTGCTGATGCCCAAGCAACAAAATCGAAGATGCAAAATCTATCGGACCGCGCCGCACGATGGCTGACCTATGGTGCTTTGTCATTAGGTATTGGCACATTAGTCGTATGGTTATTGCTTGGATTTCCATTCGTATATGCATTAGAACGAATGGTCACCGTAATGGTTATCTCTTGTCCTCATGCTCTTGGGTTAGCTGTACCATTAGTTGTTGCTATTTCTACTGCTATCTCTGCACAACATGGCTTGCTTATTCGTAATCGAACTGCATTTGAGGAATCGCGAAAAATCACTGTTATTGTCTTTGATAAAACAGGTACACTTACCAAAGGCGAATTTGGTGTGAGCAGAGTGGAATCATCTTCGGGAAATTATTCAGCAGACGATATACTTCGTATTGCAGGAGCGCTCGAACAAAATTCCGAACATCCGATCGGTGTCGGCATCATAAAAAATGCACAAGAAAAGAAATTGCAAATTCCGAAACCGGAACACTTCAATGCAATTACCGGACAAGGAGTTGAAGCAACCATTGAGGGCAAAGAAGCCAAAGTAGTAAGTCCGGGATATCTAAAAGATAATAATATTGCTATTCCTGAAAATGTTTTCACCTCCGAAGCAGAAACTATTGTATTTGTATTGATCGCGAACGAACTTGCTGGGTTCATTGCATTAGCTGATGAGATCAGACCGGAATCGGCAGACGCAATTCAGAAATTCAAAAAAAATGGTATCAAAGTATATATGGCAACCGGTGACAATGAAACTGTTGCAAAATCAGTGAGCGACGCACTCCAGCTTGATGGTTATTTTGCGCAAGTATTACCTGATAAAAAAGTAGCGATTGTAAAAGATCTACAATCGAAAGGAGAGTTTGTAGCAATGACTGGTGACGGCATCAACGATGCACCGGCACTTGCTCAGGCAGATGTGGGGATTGCTGTTGGGTCGGGCACGGATGTTGCTGCAGAAACCGCTGACATTATTTTAGTTAATAGTAATCCGCAGGATATACTGAATCTGATTCTCTTTGGAAAAGCCACTTACAAAAAAATGATTCAAAATCTCGTTTGGGCAACCGGATACAATGCAATAGCCATCCCATTAGCGGCAGGTGTATTATATTCAACGGGCTTTGTACTGGGACCGGCTGTAGGCGCTGTATTTATGAGTTTGAGCACAATTGTAGTGGCAATCAATGCAAAATTGCTAAAGATCCAAGTTTAGAATATCCTATACGGTACAAAGATAGATCAGGTATTTTAATATTTTACACCACTTCAATATTTACCATCATCCCATCGTCTTCGTGTTCGAGGTTGTGGCAATGAAATAGGTATGTCCCCTTGTAGGCAGTAAATTGTAAAATGATCCTGACCGTTTCGTTTGCTCCGATAAAGACGGTATCCTTCCAAGATTTATCTGTAGGCTGGATTTGCCAATCTCCATAAAGTCTTTCGAGAACCTGAAATTGTGTGCCGTGAATATGCATTCCGTGAATTGACTCGCCCTGATTTTCAATTTCCCAGATCTCAATATCATTTATTGGAATCCGGTAATCAACTCGGTCCATTTCAAAAACTTTCCCATCGATCAGATGCATACCATAGGTTCTGGAATGATCCATTGTCAATACAAATTTTCTTGTTTGTACGGCGCTTGCCACCGGCAATGGAGTAAATGCTACGAGCGAAGATGGAATTGCGGGATGTATAGTATTGTCTTTGGCAATACGAAAGTCTATCAAATCCATCGTCATTCCTTGTGGATATTCTGCGCTATTATGTGAAGATGGGAACGGGAATGTTAAACTTTGTAATTTTACCGATGAGCTAGTCATATCGGCGGAGAAATCAACCAGTATTTCTGCTCGTTCCCCCGGAGACAGATAAAATGTAGTGAGCGTCACCGGTTTATCAAGTAGCCCACCATCAGTGCCGATCAAATACATCGTTCGACTGTCAGAAAACCCAATACGATAGAGCCGAGCATTTGAAGCGTTGATCAAACGAAACCGATACAGAGTTTTTTCTACGTCCAGAAATGCATTTGGGGTACCATTGACGAAAGGCGTATCACCGAGATACCCACTCAAAAAATCCTCTTTTAGTGGTGAATATATAAGTTGTCCTGAGGAAGTAAGTCTCTTATCCTGAATGATGAGGGGTACATCGAACTTGCCGCTCGGAAGACTAAGTGCTTGTTCTTCAGGGTCATGGACTATAATAGCTCCGGCTAAGCCCATATAGGCTTGCCGAGCTGTTGCTCTATCAGGGTGAGCATGGTACCAATAGGTGCCGGCGCGATCAAGTATAGGAAAGGAGTAATCAAAACTTCCACCGGGCTTTACGGGATACTTAGGATGACCATCCATTATTGCAGGTGTTGAAAGCCCATGCCAATGGATGTTCGAATCTTCGCTTAATAGATTATTAAACCTGACATTTAATGTTTCACCTTTCGTAATTGCAATCGTTGGTCCGAGGAAAGTATTATTAGTCAGTATCGCAGAAGAAGTGATGCCGGGCCAAAGTGCCGCTGTTCCGTTTAACGCAGAAAGTGTACCGGTGCCACTGATAGTTACAGGGATACGTAGTGCCTGAGCAATGCGACTTGGGTTCGAACCTAAATCGCCGGATGAAGAGCACGAAGATAAAATTGGTGGAAGCTGTGAATAGACAGCAGCCAGTCCAAGCCGTGCAATGAATGCTCTTCTATCCATAGTTTCTATTCTCTTCGACAGATGTCATTCAGTGTACCACAGCTATTTGGCTTACACCGAAGATATGAGTACTGTTTTTTACAACTATCGTATAGGCTCCGGATGCGATTGTAGCGGTATTTAATACTATTTTGAATGAACCAACTTCAAACGATGGGTTGATAATATTTCCACGACTATCAATGAGATCAACCGAAAGGTTATTCGTTTCGAACGCGCCTAATGCAATTTCAACTCTATTTGATGCTGGGTTCGGATATGCACTCAGCGGTGCCTGATCGGGAGCTCGTTTTACCGACGAGGTCGGTGGTGTTATCGTGACTGAATATGAAGAAGTACCGTGAGTATTCTGATAACGAACTTGGGTAGTACGTTTTACGCCATCTCGAGGTAAGAGGCACACTCGGAAATCGACTGTCCCAGTTGCAGTTATATCATAAGGAAGCGGTTTAAGTGATTCGACGGTAAAATTAGTAGAGTCAACAACCCATATCTTGTATATAGTCATCGCCGCGCCGTGCGGATTAGGAACATTATAACTCTTACAAGTGTCCTGTGCTTGAACAGTAGTACCTACCAAACAAAAGAGGGTAGTAAAAAGGAAAGCGTAAAAATATTTTTTCATACAGGTAAAGTAGTGTTTATCTGAGTGTATCGAGACTTTGAGTTTTCGTTGATATTACTAACTACTGTTCCGACTATTACATTCCGAATTGAATGGTAATTGTTAATGATTTCGGAGATGTGGACGAACTCCAAATGCAGCAATTCCTCAGTAATTTCTCTTATGTCTCGTTAATGTAGTATTAGTTCTATAAGAATCCAATAGTGGGAAGTTTTTTTGTAGAACCTGATAAAATATTATTGGAGATCCTAGATGAGCAATAATATCCATTACGATTTACTTGCAACCAATTAATTGATAGTTGATAAAGACCGTCCCCATTTTTGAAAGCCACCTCTTCCCAAAAACAAAAGCATGCTTTTTTTTCATTAAATCGACATTACAGGACTTACTCTCGCGTCTATACTAATTATAGCACTATCATACCCGCACCTCTCAATCTTGTTGTACGGGGGCAATAACAAATATGGTACCGCCATTTTGAAATCTGACTTTTTAGCTCCTTTACCTGTTCTTTTACTTCAGATAATTGAACCTTATCAAGAGGAAAATATTTATTGCAGGATTCCTCATGCCGTTTCTTAAGTCTGCATCTTCCAACTGGAGGATAAGAAAATAAGCTCTCCAAAAAATCTACACGCTCATTTCCATTTAAGGAATTTATTCGTTCAAGCATAAGATCCCAAGAAGTAAGGGTTAAATCATAATGAGACCGTGCCCTACCACCAGAGGCTGTATGTGTAGGGAAGATGTTATTTTCTTGAAAATCACTCGAAATATTATCCATAATCCGTGACTGTTAGTTAATAGGGTGTTGGTAAACAAACAACCAACAAAAACTAACAATCCCCATTGACCTCAAACCCCAATTGTCACTTATGACAATTGGGGTCCATCTCCGTTTGGGGTGGAGTAATTGTGGCCGGGAAATAAATGAATTTCAGCAAAAGAACTGTCAAGAAATAGTGAAAAAGCATTTAAGATTATCAGAACTTTTAAATACAAAAAAGGGGTATTTAACCCCTTTATAGTCACGTTTTGGTCACGCGAAAAATGCAACTTATTGATAAATAATAACTTGGTTGCCTCGCCAGGACTCGAACCTGGAACCACCTGATCCAGAAACAGATGCCATACCATTAGGCCACGAGGCAATATTTACACGTTGGTCAAACGAAGAAACTGCGTTGAGGGGTTCCGTCAATGCTTATTTGGTGAATTCAAATGCTTGCGAGTGCCAGCTTAACTTTGCGGCTGTTTCCCACTTTCCTGCTCTGAGATCGCCGATCATCGTGAGCGTGTTATCAAAAACAATTGTATCACTATCAACATTTCCCGTCTTTGCAAGCTCAGCGAATTCCACTCTTGTCAGAGTTAAGAGTTTGTCACCAAAACGGTACTGTACTCTCGGCATACCGAGAAATTCCACCCCGTAGGTTTCGCCCAACATCCTGACCCGACGGGTCATTTCGTCAGTAGAACAACCTGAGGGCAATGACGACTCATCGGCAGCAATCATTAAAAATTGGTTGTATTTCATTGTACAACTTCCACTGACCGGCGTGCCGTGAGCGAGCCATGTCTGCACAAAAGCTTGCATTTCACTGACAAGCATTTCTGCTTCAGGATCGGAAAGCTGACGGTCGGCGGCAAAGATCCAGAGTCGTGAATGCTCCGGTAGTGATTCAAATGGAATGTAGCTCATATATATGTTTGTTGTCTTATTCTAACAGACTCAGAAAGATGGCTGTTCCATTTCGAGTCATTGTTCCAACTATTTATCGATACTACCAATGTCAGTGCTTGCAAATTTCCTTGATCAACTCAGTTCGCAGTTCATCACATTACATAGACGTAAAGAGAATGCCTTTTGGGATTCTAAAATGGGGCTTTCTGCCGATGCTGCCCTTTCGCAACAAACAACTTCTGAAGCTGAAATTGCAATGAATAGTTTTGCCCAAGACGCCAAGAATCTGACACGCTTGCGCGAACTTGCTTCAGCTGCTCCTGTGACAACCGATGAATCAATAGCAGTAAAGGGATGGGAAAAATACTTCGAGGCAAATGCTATCGAAGATGAGCAAGCTCGAAAACTCTCGGCAGAGATCGTCGAACTGGAAGGCAAATTATTAGTTGCTCGCGGTTCGATGAATCTTGGATATACAGACCCCGCTACCGGGAAGTTTAAACCCACTACCTCAACTGAACTATCAAACATCAAACGTGTTTCGCCCGACGAAGCGCTTCGCAAAGCCGCATATCAAGGCTTACAAGACATCGGACCCTTTGTGCTTGAAAATGGATTTATCGAAATCATTAAAAAGCGCAACGAACTTGGTCGTATATGCGGCTTTGAAGATTACTACGATTGGAAAGTAACTCGTACCGAAGGTTTCTCGAAGAAAACACTTTTTGAATTACTTGACAACCTTGAAGTTCGTACCAGAGAAAGTGGTAAACGAACGATGACTGAGTTCATAAAAGAAAAAGGCTACAGTGCAAACCGTGGCTGGAATTATGAGTACCTTCGTTCAGGTGACATCGTTACAGAATTCGACCCTTACCTTCCGTTTGCCCAAGCACTTGAACGGTGGGTACGTTCATTTGCGGCTCTCGGTATAAAATATCGTCAGGCAATTCTGACTCTTGATCTGATTGATCGCAAAGGCAAATACGAAAACGGATTTATGCACGGACCGATGCCTTCATTTTATGATCACGGCAAATGGAACCCGGCAAGAATTAATTTTACAGCCAATGCAATGCCCGATAAGATCGGCTCAGGCTCGGAGGCAATTAATACACTTTTTCACGAAGGTGGGCACGCTGCACACTTCTCAAATGTGCAAATGAATGCCCCGTGTTTTGCACAAGAATTTGCACCAACATCAGTCGCCTATGCAGAAACACAGTCGATGTTTTGCGATTCGCTTTTAAGTGATGCCGACTGGCTCGAACGATATGCAAAAAATGTAAATGGTCAATCGGTGCCATTCGATTTAATCGAGCGTCAGATCAATCAAGTTCATCCTCATGAAGTGATTGGCGTTCGGGCAATGCTTGGTGTCTGCTATTTTGAAAAAGCAATTTACGAACTGCCTGAAGCGGAGTTAACTCCGGAAAATATTACAAAAGTCGCGCAGGAAATCGAGAGATCGCTCTATTTTATGGAAGAAGCCCCACGCCCCATTTTGGCTGTGCCACATATTCTTGCCGGGGAATCCAGTGCATACTATCATGGCTACGTTATGGCAGAAATGGCTGTGCAACAAACACGCAGTTATTTCTTAAATAAATATGGCTATCTTACTGACAATCCGAACATCGGTCCAGAACTCGAAGCGGGATATTGGAAACCGGGCAATTCGGTTTCGTTTATGGATCTCGTAAAAAACGTAACGGGAAAACCATTTAATGCAGATGCACTTGTTGATGATGTGAATACCAGCACCGAGCAAACAATTTCAAATGCTAAAAAGAAAATTGACCATTCAGCAACAATGCCACCTTACGCGGGTTCAATTGCGCTTGATGCTGACATTCGTGTCATGCACGGGAATGAATTAATTTGTGAGTTTAAGAATGGTAGTGATTTCCAGCCTGCGAATGAAAAATTTAAGACTTGGGTAGAGAAACACTACCCCAAAAAATAACGATGACTCAAAAAGTAGAATTGCTCGCAGCCTTTGATGAAGCTTGGAGTTTTAAATGGGAATCGATCGAAAGTGTATTGGGTGATATTTCTCATGAAGAAGCTCACTATCAACATCCATGTTTTGCATCGGTTGAACGCGAAAAGGGTTACCCACTACCTGGGACTATACTTACTCATATTACTCATTTGGGAGAGTGTTATTGTTACTATCGTGGGCTTATTATTCATAGACCTAATCTTGTTGATGACCCCGCACCGTTCGAAACACAAGATATCAAAGAAGCTATTACCAATTTAAGGAAATGTCGCGAGAGCCTTCGTGAGTGTATTAATGCGTTGAGCGAAGATCAATTTGAAGATAAGATTTACAACTTGAAAAGCGTTGCCCAGGAAGTCAGAATGGTCGTCCGTCACGATGCTTGGCATTCCGGGCAAATTGCTCTTGTCAGAAGACTCTATCGGCACTCCCTCACTTCACAGTAAAATTATTTCTTCTGGTATTTCCAATTTCGCGATTTGCCTTCTGACATCATTTCTAATGCTTGTGCAATTCGTTTTTCTCGGGTAACTTCGGTTTTTGCCTCGGTAATCCATTCCAGATATTCTTTCTTGTGCGAATACGCGAAATCTTGAAATATCGCATTTGCTTTTTTATTTTTCTTTAATGCTATTTCGAAGAAATCAGGAATAACCAAATCTTTCTTTACAACTTTCTTTTTCGGAGGCAGTTTAATACCGTTGTCAGTAAGCTTGATTGCTTCTTTTATGTAGCCAATCATTTTTTTATCTGTTGGCAAGTCTTTTAACGAGGTAAGTTTTCCTGAGTGCCCCATCGATGATTCATTCTTTGCATTGTCCATCAATGCAGGATCGTTCATCAACGACGCTTTCCAAAAACCAAAAACGGCATGAGCTTTAAATGATGCCATCGAACACATCATTTCACCTTTATAATCAAAATGAGGAAAGCCCCATTTTATGGTTTCTTCGACTTCGGGGCAAGTTGAATGAACTAACTTACGGATATGGTTCAAGATCGGCTGAGCAAAGGGAGCCGCTTTTGCGATGTATGAATCAATTCGTGGATCCTTGGTTGCCATATTTCTACTGAATGAAGTATCTCAAAATTACAACATTCATACTTCGGCATTTTGCAAATCCTTCTTCTAAAGAAATCAGCTTTAATGAAACAAATAGCTCATAATATGATAAGACAGAACAGACGAATTCTCCGGGCAGATCGTCTGTTGAAGATAATCACAACAATATGAATACAAAAGGAACAATCCTCTGGGTCGATGACGAGATTGAGCTGCTCAAGCCGCACATCTTGCTACTCGAACAACGCGGCTATGAAGTACGCACAGCTACCAACGGCGCTGATGCCGTTGCATTGAACACCCAATCCCCTGCCGACCTCATCTTTCTCGACGAAATGATGCCTGGAATGGGTGGCTTAGAAACGCTCATTGAGTTGAAAGCCATCACTCCGAGAACTCCGGTGGTGATGGTTACCAAGTCCGAAGAGGAAGATTTGATGGAGCAAGCGATCGGAAAGAAAATTTCTGACTATCTTACAAAGCCTGTTAATCCGACTCAAGTATTGCTTGCGGTAAAGAAATTTCTTGAAGGAAAGCAAATTGTCAGCGAAGCTGTCTCAAGAGATTATACCCAAGAGTTTGCAAAGATGGGTCGTGAATTAATGATGGCGACCAATGCTAATGATTGGATCGAGCTTTACTCAAAATTAGTCAGTTGGGAAATGGAGCTTGACATTCATCCCGATCTTGGTCTGACACAAACGATCATCGATCAAAAAAGAGAAATGAACTCTGAGTTCAGTAAATTTTACGAGCGGAATTATAAATCTTGGGTCAATACAATCTTTACACCTGAAAACGCAAATGAACGTCCTGCTCTTTCACCCGATATAGCCGATCAATGGTTGTTGCCCATACTCCGCGATAACAAACGTAAAGTGGTGTTCTTGGTGATTGATTGTATGCGCTACGATCAATGGCTTATTATGGAACGGGAGATCGCTCCGCTCTTTAAGATCAAACGCGATTTTCATTTTGGTATTGTTCCATCTGCAACACCCTATGCACGTAATTCAATTTTTAGTGGGCAATTTCCGAGCGACTTTGGCAAAATGTTTCCTGATACCTGGACCAGTGGCGACGACGAGCACTCGCAAAACAAAGACGAAGCCGAAATGCTCAAGCTCTTACTCGAACGCCGTCGTGTAAAACTTTCTCAAGACCTGAAATATATCAAGATTGTTGACCGTGACTTTGGAGCCGGTATTGCACAAAATATTTCGACCTATGCACGTAATCAGCTCACGGCTATCGTCGTCAATTTCGTTGATATGCTAGCCCATACCAGAAGTGACTCGCCGATCTTAAAAGAGATTGCACCTGATGAGCGTGCCTATCGTTCGCTGACTCGCTCCTGGTTCTTGCATTCAAGTTTGTATGAGATGTTTAAAACACTGGCGCAACAACCAAATGTCACCGTTGTCGTCACGACTGATCATGGCTCGATTCGAAGTTTGCGTGGCGCCAAGGTAATGGGTGATCGTGAGACATCCACAAGTTTACGATACAAATACGGACGAAACGTGAAAGCCGAAGATAAACAGGCAATGTTTATCAAAAAACCTGAAGAGTACAAGCTTCCGTCGCGAGCAGTAACTACTAATTACATCATTGCAAAAGAAGATTACTACTTTGTGTATCCGACCGATTACCACAAATATCTCAATCATTACAAAGATACATTCCAGCATGGCGGCATTTCGATGGAAGAGCTGATCCTGCCGGTTATTACACTCGAATCTAAATGACCACTAACTATACCCGCTCCGTCATTGTGGCGTTCTTGCTCTGTTGCTCTGCGACGGTTTCGTTTGCGCAAGAACAAGAATATATTTCTTTAGCAAAGAAATTTTTCAAGCTTTTGGATGCAAAGAAATACCATGAATGCACACTGCTTTTTGACAGCACACTCTTGCGAGCACTGAATGACTCGACGTTGAAAATGAGTTGGGAGCCGTTACTTAAAAATTATGGCAAACTCGTTATACAAGACAGTGAATTATTTGAAAGCAACAAACAATATCCATCGGTTTTTCTCGGCTGTGTTTTCGAAAAGGCAACCTATGATATGAAGGTTGTTTTTAATCCCGAGAAAAAAATTATTGGTTTTTTTCTGATGCCCCCACGAACCAAGGCACACTATAAACTCCCCAGTTATGCACAGTCGCAAAACTTGATCCAACGTGAGGTTGTTGTTACCACCGACACATTCAACCTTCCGGCAACTCTGATGCTCCCAAAAAATGTGCAGCACCCGCCGATAGTAGTGTTTGTACACGGTAGCGGACCTGAAGATCGCGACGAGTCGATCCAGGCAAACAAACCATTCCTCGATATCGCATTAGGGTTAGCCGCTCATGGTATCGCATCGTTACGATATGACAAGCGAACATTCGTCTATGGTATCAGGAGTATGCCCGACGTGAACAAGATGACCCCAAAAGAAGAGCTTATCGATGATGCACTAAGTGCTATTCGGTTGGCAAGAACGTTCAATGAAGTCGATACTGCAAATATTATTATTCTGGGTCATAGCCTCGGCGGACAATTTGCTCCGAAAATTGCCACAACAGATAATCATCTTGCCGGCATTATTATGATGGCAGCTCCGGCTCGCAGATTCGAGGACGTAGTGCTCGATCAAATGGAATTTCTCTTGCCCCAACAAATGTCACATGAGAAGGCACTAGTACAAATCAAATTAGCCACAGAACAAGTTGAGCGCATCAGAAAGCATCGTTACAGCGATACTACTTCAGCATCACAACTATTGGGCTTGCCTGCTACCTATTGGGAATACCTTTTGCACGAGGACCAGATCAAAACAACACTATCACTTTCAATCCCTGTTCTTATTCTCCAAGGTGACAAAGATTTTCAAGTCGGACCGAAAGATTTCGAAATCTGGAAAGAGGCGCTCGTCAAAAACAACAATGTTTCTTTTATGCTCTTCCCCGGTTTGTACCATTTGTTTATGCCGGGACAAGGCACATTTACTGACTACCAAACGGCATCGAATGTATCGGAGAATGTGATTAATGTAATTGCCGGCTGGGTAAACCATCATTAACATTTTGGAAAAATTTGTTATATCACACTCGGCACAAGAGACTATTGCCGCAGGCAAACAATTTGCTCAGAACGACCTTCTGATGGGTAATCTTGTTGTCTTGCGTGGTGAGCTTGGGTCCGGCAAAACACAATTCGCCAAAGGTATCGCACTTGCATTTGGAATTCAGGAGGATGAAATTTCCTCTCCAACTTTCGCTTTGGCAAACGAATACCCTGCATCGTTACCTGATGGGACAGCTTTCACGCTCTACCACTTAGATTGCTATCGTTTCGATACACCAAAAGAACTTCTCGAACTAGGTGTTGAAGAGTATCTCTATCCCAAAAATGGTATTTGTATTATTGAATGGCCCGAACGTATTGAACAATATTTGCCGGTCGGACGAATGGAAGTACTACTCAAAACACTTTCGATCAGTGATCGAAGCATCACTATTTCTTTAGTACCAACAGCATGATTCTCGTCTTTGATACTTCTACAAAAGATCTCCATATTGCTCTTGCCAATACTGATGGGGTCATCATTGGGGAATATCACTATATTACTCCGATAAACGAGCGAGGCATACACGACAGAATGCTCGCCTTTGAAACTGCACGATTACTTGAAACGCATTCTATTAATACCAACAACTTAACACGAGTTGGTTTCATTAACGGACCTGGGTCATTTACCGGTCTGCGCATCGGCGTCTCATTTGCAAAAGGTCTTGCTTTTGGTTCAGGGGCAGCTCTAGTGCCGATGATTGCACACTCAGTGATCAAACAAGCTATTATTATTGAGCAACCGAATCTAAGCGTTGGTGGTATAGCACTCTTAGGATATGAAAAAAGCTCGGTTTATTACTCGACGTTCTCTACTGCCGAAAAGGTTACTTACAATACTATTGATGAGATTATAGCTTCTCAAGCGAAGCACCTCGTGGGCTCGAAGGAATTGATTGATGTTTTTCTGAGAAACAACATCATACTGCACCCCGTAGAGTTGAATATGAAAGTACTCATTTCTTGCTGTAAAGATGGTATTCCCACCATTTCTGTGGCGAATTTAGAGCCTTTTTATGGTAGCGATTTCATGCCCCATCCAACGGCAACTAGCGCGTAGGCGAACCTTTTTTCCCTGTTATTAATTTACTTATATTGTACCCCAGAATCACTTTTAACGCTTTAATAGATTATGAAACAGAATCGTAAATATCTTATGTCCGTCGCATTTGGATGCGCCGCTTTGCTGGCTTTGGTTCTGGCAACCGGAAGCTTCCAACCTACCCGAGCATTTGGTGGTCTTTTTACTCCGCTTGATACCAATAAAGGACCAAAGTTGACCGTAAATGAACTTGATCACGATTTTGGCAAAGTTGAGCAACAAGGTTCAGCCGAAGTCACTTTTATGCTCAGTAATACCGGTACCGATACACTCGAAATTATGAGTGCGAATCCGTCATGCGGCTGTACGGCTGCCGTGATCGGAACGAAAAAAATTGCACCAGGCAAAGTATCAACTCTTAAAGTGACCTTTGACCCTCATAATAAAGCCGAAGGTGGGTTTACTAAAACGATCAATGTTGTTTCAAACTCTGTGGTCGAACCACAAAAAACACTCCGCATTCACGGAGTGATCTATCTTTCGAAACTTGCTCATAAAGATATGATGCACCTTGATGGTGTCTTCCAAGGAAATTGCGGAAGTTGCCACGTCGATAAAGGCAAAGGCGAACTTGGTGCAAAACTCTATGAAGCAGATTGCGCAATTTGTCACGGTCTCAAAGCCGATAATAAGCCGGGTCCGGACATCGTCAGTGATGATATGATGAATCATACTCCTGAACAATGGAAGAAAATCATTGCTGACGGACTTGCAAATACGAATATGCCACAATTCCATAAACGCAACAAAGGACCACTGGGCGATGAGGAAATTGCTTCACTCGTTGACTATTTGAGCGCCTTCAAAAAGAACTTGGTTCGCGAGCGTATGATGAAGTCCGGTGCATCCGTACCCCATCCCCCGACTAATTAACTTTCTCAAAAAAGGGCTTCCGAAAAACTCGGAAGCCCTTTTTTTACATTGTTTCATTACTCAATAGAGTAATCGAATGCTTTTTCCCCGTCTCATCCCCCTCTTGCTTATTGTTGCGCTGTCTTCGACTTCAATACGAGCACAAATATTACATTTAGAATCAGCAGAATCTCGATCACTCAGCGGCGCGATACAATCCGGCGCAACGAACCATACACTCAATATTAACCCCTCACAAAATTCAGCAGATTCGACACATCCGTTTCTTATTTCGCTTGCCGTTAGTCCCAACGAGCAAGGCTTAGCCGAAGCCTACACAGCAGCGGCTGAAGGGATATACTATTCAAACAATTTGGGTCTTTCATTTTCGCTCGGTTTTGCACAACTCCGATTTTCCGATTCTTATGCCGATGCTGAGGCATATATGGGTATCAATAAAACTTTTCAACTTTCCGGAAATCGTAGCGCCTCAATCGGCACAAGATTTCGATACGAATTATTTACTTTCTCATCCGCTTATCAACCATTAAAATTTTATCTTTTGGATCTGGGTCTCACTTTTGATCTTAATACTGAATTTTCGATCGGTGCGACTGCCATAAATTTACTCGGGAGTGGATATACTATCACTAACGAAAAACGTGAACAACGTCCACAAATATTTATGCTCGGAGCCTCATTTCATCCCAATGATGTGCCGATCAATATTTATACTGCGCTTGAAGAACAAGAGCCGAACGGACTTACCATACATTTGGGTGCCTCCTACTCCCCGGTGACATATCTCACCCTCCGAGCAGGAACATCGACTGATACCGGAGATTTCACCGCCGGAATTGGATTGAGATACGATGTGATCGGTATTGACGTCAGCACCCGTTTCGGAAGTATATTTGGAAATACATTTACCTTTGGACTGAACGCTCGATGGTAAGATCATTACTGATCTTACTTTTCTGTGGCGCAGTATTGCCTTCAATTATTCGTGCCCAACAAAGTGATACACTCATTAATGCTGATATAGTAACCGAAGAAGAAACACGAAATGTTTTTTTTGATGCACCCTTAAATTCTGCACAAGAAAATATTTTATTAGAGCAGACCCAGCTGCTACTTGACTATCTTGACCAGTTACTTCAATTTCCAATTTCGTTAAATCTTATTAATAGAAATGAACTGCTCGAAATCCCGACCCTTAGTCCGCTCGACCAACAGCGAATTCT
This sequence comes from Bacteroidota bacterium, assembly GCA_025363505.1. Taxonomy (GTDB): domain Bacteria; phylum Bacteroidota; class Ignavibacteria; order Palsa-1295; family Palsa-1295; genus JAFDZW01. The sequence continues at coordinate 16,936 of JANYDV010000012.1, read as the reverse complement.
GAAAGCACAGAAGACTGCCAATCACCTTAATAATCTTTCATTACACTCGCTAATGCGTCGTACTATTTTTCAAACAAATAAGCCGTACTTATCATATTTGCCGAGATCAACACGGAATAGAATTGCATTTCGAACTCGTGTTTTTTTTGATCCTAATGCTCTCAATGATCCGGAATATTTGAATCATTCTTATAAAGGCTCGCCAATCAAAACATCATCTTCGATCAATACGAATACTTCAGATATTTCTTTTTCATTAGTGCAGTCCAAATCTGCCGGCGAACCGCTGTACTTTGATCATCTCGTAGGTTCTCTCTCGACTCGCACCGCAATCCCCATCACAAAAGATATAGTAGTAAATAAGCTTTGTCTCGGTGATTACTCATTGAGTTATGGCAATGGATTGCTCTTTAGTCATGGACTGGCGCAGTATCCTTCCAAGCAAACACTTATCAATCCCATGTTACCTGCAGATGGATTTAGAGCCTACAACTCAACAAGTTCGTCTAAATATTTTCGCGGAGCTGCGGTAGAAGTACAAGACAACGGTGTTCGTATCGCTTGTTTTTTTTCTGATAGAAAGTTCGACGCTCAAGTTGATTCCGGCACGATCACTTATGCTCCACAAACAGGACTTCATCGTACATCATTAGAAATCAGCAGGCAAAATACTTCACGACAGACCATTTTCGGAGGAAACATTTCTTTTACGGCAACAGATTCGGCAGAACAGGCTCTCACTGTAATGCTTACAGCATTCAAAACAAGATTTGATCTCCCTATTAATACAACAGATTCAAACTCTTTTCATTTCCGAGGCAAAGAACATTCAATGGCTTCACTGTCTTTGAGTACCACGATCGAGCCTCTAAGTATTAATGCTGAATATGCAAGAACATTTTCTGATTGGCATAATACTGGTGCATTCGCAATCACTTCGCTGTTCGAGCCGTTTCCTTCGTTACGAATCACTGTTAATTATCATAGTCTTCCTGCCCAATTTTATTCTCCCTTTGGAAATACGCTTGGTCTTTATACCAATGATGCACAAAATGAACGCGGATTCTACGGTGGTATTTTATTTGGTCCTACAAATGATCTTGCTATTTATGGATATTTTGCAAATGCTCAGAATTCGATGTATCCGAATGAGTTATCCCAAATAATATCAACAACAAGAGTGACTCTTGGGCTGTCATACGCTCTCGACAACATTCTACTGTCCGGCGATTTTCGCTATACAAAAAAATTACAATTGAATAGTGATTCTCTTTCGAGTTCAAGATATGAATTCCCCCTGAAAGTGAGAAAATATTTCTCTCAATATTTTAATGTCACACTCGAAGGACAATACCTTATCGAAACAAACAGTTCAGCAACGGAGTATGGAAGGTTGTTGCGACTTGCCACCTGCTATACCCCTAGCGTTAATCTGAAAGTCAAGCTCAGTGCTACATTCTATCATACCGATTCGTTTATATCAAGGTTCTATCAAAGCGACGTTGACCTTCCCGGCAACTCTTCGTTATTCCAATTTTTTGGTAGTGGAGCACATTATTCAGTTGTAATTCTGTATAATATCACAGGCGGAATTTCTGTAGCTGCTTCATTGGCTCAATCCGTCTACGCCTATCCCATCGGGACTGACCTTACTCACAAAATGCTTGTTGGCTTCCAATGTGATGCGCGATTTTAGCTGATAGAATAAGAACGCTTCCTCTGCGTATTTACGTTATTATCAGCGTTATTATTAGATATATACCCAATTAAGTTATGATGAGAAGATTCTACATTGTTGCATTACTATTGCTAGTTCGTGTTTCACTAACCTCTGCCCAAGCAATTACGCCACCGACCGAGCCTATTCCACCATTTATTTTTAATGTAAACGAAGTACGGTTCGGCTCTCAAGGCATCGGGGTGCAATCATGTATGTATGTAACGTTGATAAACACTACTGCTTCACCTCAAACTGTAAAACGCCTTTATGTTGCTGACCAGAAGAATTATGCCGTCCCCTCGCCGACACCACAGATGATGCCAATTACTATTCAGGCAAAAGGTCAACTCACGATCAGTATTTGTTTTAAAGCATCAACAGTCGGCGAACACAATTCGAGACTCGTGTTACTTACCACCGGTGATTCGGTATCAGTCTTAGTACAAGGCAAAGGGCTTAAACCGGAAGATTTGGCAAAAAAACCAATTACAGATTTTACGATTCTCAAACCTTCAAAAAAAGACAAAACTTGGCGTTTTAAGCTACAACTTGTTGGTCAATCTCGCATCACACTCCAACTCTTTGACGAACTTGGAATGTTGGTCCGTAGCTTTCTTGAAAAAGATATTAAGCCTGAAGGTGTATTTGAATTACCGTTTGATGGTAACGACAAAGCAAAACTGCCTATTGCCAACGGCACATATTATGTTCGCTGTTTGATTGATGAAATCGGCAGAAACTCACCTCAAATCATTACCCGAATTCTTAAAGTCGGAAAATAATTATTTGCGACGGAAGATCATTGAGATCGGCACGCCAATAAAACCGTACTGTTCGCGAATTCTGCGTTCGAGGTAACGCTTGTAACTGTCGGGGATGATCTCAGGATAATTCGAGAAAAATGCGAACAACGGTGGTTCTGACTTTACCTGTGTGATATAATTAATACGGAGATCGCGCCCCTGTACTGATGGCGGTGGCACTTTTTCTATTTCCGGCAATAAGAACTCATTCAGCTCGGAAGTCTTAATATGTTTTCTGCGTTCTTCAAATGCTGTCAGTGCCAAATCAATCGGTTTTGTATGACGCTGATGGGTAAGCGCACTGATAAATACTAACGGCACGTAACTCAGGGTCGTGACCATCCCATATACTTCTTTTTCAAATTGCATTGCAGTATTGGTTTCTTTTTCAACAAGATCCCATTTATTCACCACAATAATTGCTCCTTTACGGGCATCAACGACATCATTAAGAATATGGGCATCTTGCTTAGTCACACCTTGCGTTGCATCAACAAGAATGAGCGCGACATCACATTCTTCGATCGCTTTCATTGTTCGAACGATCGAATAGAGTTCGAGTGAATCATCCATATATTTTTTACGACGAATACCGGCAGTGTCGATCAACGTGATCTGTTTGCCATAATAAGTATATGTCGTATGAATAGAGTCACGAGTGGTGCCGGCAATAGGGGTAACAATCGCTCGTTCTTCGCCGAGCAGAGCATTGAGAAAACTTGACTTGCCGACATTGGGCTTGCCGACAATAGCCAGCTTCATTACCGTAGGGTCATCCGGTTCGCCTTCAGGTGGCAACAGTGTAAGGAGCACATCAAGAAAATCACCGACGTATCTGCCGCTCATTGCGCTTGAGGGATATGGCTCGCCAAGACCAAGCGCATAAAACTCCGGTCGCATCAGATCGCGTTTTGCATTATCAACTTTGTTGGTAATGACCATTACTTTTTTCCCCGAACGGCGCAGCATCTCGGCAATCTCACTATCGAGAGGATGAATGCTCGCAGTAACATCGACGACAAATAGAATTACCGCTGCTTCGAGAATAGCGATCTCGGCTTGCCGACGTATCGAACGTTCGAAAATATCATCGGATACCGGCACAATACCACCGGTATCAACCAAGAGAAAATCTCGACCTGCCCAATCGGCTTTGGCATAGATACGATCACGCGTCACACCGGAGATCGATTCGGTTATAGCTCGTCGCTCGCCGACCAGGCGATTGAAAAGCGTCGACTTCCCGACATTTGGGCGTCCAACAATTGCGACAAGAGGTAATGACATATTGAGGAATATAACGTGATTCTGTACCGATGGCCGGAGTCGAACCGGCACGAGTGTTACCACTCAACGGATTTTAAGTCCGTTGCGTCTACCAATTTCGCCACATCGGCTAGTTATCAATTCAACCGCATCCAGAAGAAATGTTGGGATAATTTACTTTTTCAGGGTCAAGTATTCCCCTCGAATCAGCACGCAATCCACGATTTTATCTGTTTTGGTTATATTTTTGGCTCTATTACCAAAATCTGCTCCGCGTGGGAGCGTGTCTTTAACCTATGGTTTTATTCACACGTTCCCCCCAGAAGGTTGTGGTATGGAAAGATACTTTTTAATTGATTTTTATTTGACTCATCTTATTATGAAAATACTGGTAATTATGTAAGAAATTAACCTGAATAATGTGGTATTTTTGCTGATAATACTAACAAAACAAACAATTAATGGAAGTTCCGAAAACCCAACCCGTAGGTAGCGATCCGCTTGCTCTCAAACCAATTCGCAATGTGTATGCTATCCCGGCAGTGATAGTGAGTATTATCTTAATCGCAATCATATTTCACGTTTTAAGCGATGCATTCCTTCCATTCGTTACAGCATTGTTGATTGCTAATATCTTTACGCCAATGGTGGAGTTTCTCAAAAAGAAAAAAGTACCAATGGGTATATCCATTGTGCTCGTGTTGGTAATTGTTGCGGGAGTGCTTACACTCATTGGGCTTTTTGTAAATGTTACTGTTGCTACTTTTATAGAAATCGCACCGAAATATCAAGCAAAGTGGGATCAACAATACTTGCCCAAGATCATTGAAATTGCCGGTTCGGTATCAAAAGATGCACAGCAGAAAGTGATGCATTTTAACCCGATGAGTATTATTAACCCAAGTCAATTTTCAAATGCACTCTTTTCTTTGACTAGTCTTATCAGCGGCTTTGCGCTCATTCTGTTATTTATGCTATTTATTTTGGCGTCAAATGGTCAGTTCAGAATTAAGATCGCGAAAGCATTCCCATCCGATGGATCAAACAAATTGGCGCATATTGTCGAAAATATTGATACACGTGTCAGAAAATATTTATTAACAACCTTAATGGTCAATACTCTCGCCGGAGTGGTGATGGTTATTGAATTATCACTTTTTGGTGTGGATCTCGCATTACTTTTGGGGGTACTGACTTTTCTATTAATGTTTATTCCAAGTATAGGCTCAATCTTTGCAATCGTGATCGCTATTGCTGCCGCTTTTGTACAATTTGATTCACTCATTACTCCAATCATCCTCAGTATTATTGTGATTGTCTCTCAATTGATGATAGGGAGCGTGTTGTCTCCTCGTATTATGGGAAAATCATTGAATCTAAGTCCTCTGTTATTACTTGTCTCCATTATTTTTTGGGGTTGGGTGTGGGGACCTATGGGTATGATACTGTCTGTGCCGATTACTTCAAGCATTGCTATTATTTTTGAAAATATTCCTGCCTTACAACCATTAGCCATCCTCATGAGCTCAGAACCCTCAAAAGTAAAGGGAATTCGTAAAAAGAAGGTTTAATCCAAAGTATATCTCATGAGGCGTATTCCCATAATTATATAAGGAAAAACTAAAATTATATAACGGATTGCTCTAATCTAGTGGTAACTTTGTAGGATTTCTCTTATTTACATATTGGAAGATTTCCCCCGATCTTTGTTTATTAAATAAGCAAGCGATTTTAGTAGCTGTTTCTACTCGCTGAGGTGCATCGTCGTATGACTGACAAGGTGTGGAACAATGAACCATAGAGAACAATAAAATGCAAAAAAGCAATAGTCCGGCAACCCTTCCCAATGAAATTCATCTCCAATCGATCTCTCAACCTAACAATAGTTTTGATCGCCAACTCCTTGCCGGTATGCCGGTTGCTTGTTATACTTGTGATAAAGATGGATATATCACATATTTCAACGCCGCCGCCGCCGAGCTTTGGGGTCGCAACCCAATATTAGGAAAAGATCAATGGTGCGGCTCGTGGAAAATATATGACCTTAGCGGCAATCAGCTTGCACTCGACACACTCCCAATGGGATTAGCCTTACAAAAAGGAATAAGTATTTTCGGTTCAGAAATAATCATTGAAACCCCTGAGGGTCTTCGTCGCAATGTACTGCCCCACCCCCAACCAATTTTCGATTCCGAGGGCGGAGTGATCGGCGGATATAATATCCTTATTGATATAACTGAAAGAAAAAAAGCCGAAAAAGCCGTGCGAGAAAGTAAAGAACGCTTTCGCACCGTCGCCGATACCGTACCCGCAATGATTTGGATGTCGGGCTCCAAAAAAGAGCGCATCTTCTTTAATAAAGCTTGGACTAATTATACAGGGCGTAAACTCGAACAAGAGCTCGGAGATGGATGGCTGGAAAACCTTCATCCTGATCACCGAGAAAGAATATTGAATCTCTATAATGAGAGTTTTGATGCACGCAAAATTTATAGTGCTCAATATCTGATGAGGAGAGCTGATGGTGAGTACCGTTGGATTTCCGCGATCGGCAATCCGCGTTATGCACTTGACGGAAATTTTCTCGGATATACCGGAGCCTGTATTGATATCACCGAGGAAAAATTAGCAAGTCAAGTTCTTGAGCAAAAAATTGTCGAACGTACCACTGAAATTTTCACTATGACTGACCAGTTGAAAGCTACAAATGCAATATTAGAGATAAAAAATCAGGAGCTTGAACGGAGTAATGACGAGTTGGAGCAATTTGCACATATTGCCTCTCATGATCTTCAAGAACCTCTTCGGAAAATCCAAATGTTTGCGGGGCGCCTGCAAGAAGAAATAGCTACCTCGATCAATCAACAAGTACTGACGTATGTTGAGAAGATCAATCAGTCTTCACAACGAATGAGTAATTTGATAAAAGACGTCTTGGACTATTCGAGTCTTCATCAAAAAGGACTTTCTACTAAAAAGACTGATCTCAATACCATCGTCAAAGAAGTGATCAACGATTTTGATTTAATCATTGAAGAGAAAAATGCCGTAATAGAATATACTACGTTGCCTGTCCTTAAAGGAGTACCGTTACAAATGAGTCAACTCTTTGGTAACTTGTTAAGTAATAGTTTGAAATATGCCAAAAAAGGAGTAGCACCACATATTCATATTAGCTCCATACCAGTAACCCAAGAGGAGATCAAAACATACTCTTTGCCGAATGGCACCTATTCAAAAATTACAATTACTGATAACGGAGTAGGGTTTGAACAAGAATATGCCGAAAAGATATTTATTGCGTTTCAACGTCTGCACGGTAAGCAAGAATTTGACGGGACCGGCATCGGTCTGGCACTTTGTCGTAAGATAGTGGACTTGCATAAAGGAGTCATTTATGCAACATCCAAACCGGGAGCAGGTGCAAGTTTCCATCTTATTTTACCGACAATCCCCGACAACATACAGAAACCAAAATAATCGGAGAAAATCACACCACCATTAAAAAATTTTCCCTGTTAAGTGGATTGGTATGGTATTGCCAATTCACATTAAGAACTTCAGAAATTGCTTGTTTTAGTTTGTTGAAGTCGTGAGGCTTCTTAATGTAGACGTTTGCTCCATGAATGAAGCTTTCATTAATATCTTTTTCCGCCTCTGAAGTAGAATAGATCGCAATAGAAATGTTCTTAAGATTCTTATTGCGGCGAATTTCCTGAAGGCATTCCAATCCATTCTTTCGCGGCATATTCAAATCCAAAAAAAGAAGATTGGGCAACGAAGCATTCGGCTGATTAAGATAATCCATCAGCTCTTGCCCGTCATTAACAGTCTCTACTGTTGTCTTAAAAGAGAGAGCGTCAATTGCTTCCTTAAAAAAATTACGGTCATCTTCGTCATCGTCTGCAAGCAATACCAGCAAAGGATTATGTGTAGTGTCGTATTTCATAGACTAATGGGAAAATAGTTGAAAGATAATAACGCTAAAAAAACTTAGTAAGGTTTCAGAACTGATAGTACAGATAAATTATAACTAAGATAATGTCAATTCTTATAATTTATGCAATACTCCATGTAGTCTAACAAATATACGGAGTTTATAGTATAGAATGCTTACACAAAGTAAGATCTTTATTACATAATTCACACATTTAATCCGTAGTTGTTATGTTACACCATGTCACTCTATTAATGACTGCGAAAGCCGCTTTTTTTCTATAATCTCCTTAAATCGCTTAGGAGAAAGTCCGGTGATGAGTTTAAACTGGCTCGATAAATGAGCAAGGCTGCTATAATTGAGTCTGTAGGAAATTTCCGTAAGAGAAAGCTCAGTTTCGATGATCAGCTCTTTTATTCGCTCCACTTTCTGCATCATCGTAAAGTGAGCAATCGAGATCGAGGTAGCTTCTGAAAAAACTGCTGTTAAGTGCCCATAGCTATAATTAAGCTTTTCACTCAATAATTTAGACACGTTAACCGGAGGCAAGTCGCCTTCAGTATAAACATAATCTCTAATCACATCTTTAATGCGACGCACTAATAAATTCTGATCCTCCGAGACAAACTCTATACCATAAATAGCAAGTGCAGAAGCAAGCTCTTTGGTTATCTCAGCAGTCAGAGGCGTCTTGATATCAACTTCGCCCAACTCGCCGAATGTAAAGTCGATCGAGTGCTTTGCTAATTGCTCTCGAAGGACTTGCTTCCATAATGTATGGATAGAATAGGTAACGAAAACTTTCATTCTCAGTTTTTAATGGTGGAATTTGATTTCGGTCATAACAAATATACAACAAAAGAACGCATTTTCCGAAAATTTATCATCATATTCTGCCAGTGCCTCCATTTCTCTCATTCGTGCTTAAGTCGGGGTCCGGAGCAATTCAGATCTGGATGCCTGTCTTCAAGGTAAAGAAACAACACTCCTCGTAGCGTTTGAAACTGATTGACCTTTAATTGTCTCCTAATACATTGATAAGCAAATATGAAAAATTTATAACAAATTCTTACCCTATTAATCATATTTTTGCACTGTAAGATATGTATAACCCATGGTCTTCTCTCACTTCACAGTGCTAAAACGATATAACGCTACAATTCAGGAGATGTATATCCATGCTTCTCCTGAGTTTTTAAAAATATATCGGTTCAAGTTTCATCTGTTAGTTATTCCTAAGATTACATAAAATATTCCGAAAATAATGTAATTAAACACGTTGGAAAGTAGCCTAAATTTGTAACAAGAAGCAACGACATTTTAGAGTTGCTTTTTTCATTAATTAAATATTACGATTATGAGTAGCTTACTTTATATTATAGCAGTGATATTGGTAATTGGTTGGATCTTCGGATTCTTCTTTTTCCAAGCCGGTGGATTGATACATATCCTATTAGTCATCGCGGTGATTGCAATCCTGTTGCGACTCATTAGTGGCAGAAGAGCTGTCTAAGCATACAGTTGATTTATATGAATCAAACTAATAATAATTACGAACTAGTGAAAAATAGTAAACAACGTTTTTTTCATTCAATAATAACTACATATATGAAAAACAAACATCCGTGGTATAAGAACACAAACGTGCTCGTCGCAGCACTCGCTCACATTTCGGTAAAACGATTTGTGTATAGTTTCTGCGCTTTAGTAATGATTCTTTCCGCCGACGCAGCTACTGCACAAAGCATAGAGAATCGAATTGCCTTCGGTATTGATGGCGGTGGCAATAAATATTATGGTAATTTTACCGACAATCAATTCGCATTTTCCGGCGACGCATTTATTCGTTGGAATATCTTGGATTGGCTTTCGCTCCATGCTTCATACAATGGTGGTCAGATCCACATTAAAGCAGGTGATCGTAACGTTCGTGCTTTCCCCCAATATTTCGGAGGATTGACCGACCCTGTCTATCCTGATCCTATCACGAAACTCCCGACGGTCATAAACCGTGATGCGACCAATGTCATTCGACATGGAGGCTGGGAAGCTATGTTGTCAGGTAACTTTTTCCCGACTCAACAATTTGTACCTTATCTTGCTGCCGGTGTCGAGTTCCTTAACTTCGAACCGAGAAACCAAGACCAGGATCATGCATTGCCGAATAATAATATCAGCGCTTATTCGAAAAATGTTGTTGGTGGTATTCTTGGTGTCGGTTTTGAAATGTATATTTCCGACAGAATTACATTTAACGGCAAAGGCTTGTTGCACTTAACCGGAACTGACTGGATTGATGACTATTCTGATCCGAGCAGTTACCGTCAAGACGTATTTATTACGATGGGCTTGGGTTTCAGCTATTATATCTTCGCCCCAAAGACAGCTGTTGATGTCGTGCAAGTCGAAAAAGTAGTTGTTATCGAAGCAAAGCCTGTCGATACCGATGGTGATGGTCTTAATGACAACGACGAAACGAAAATCTACCACACCGATATTAATAATCGTGACACCGATGGTGACGGTCTTTCTGATGGCGAAGAAGTTCTTCAGAATAAAACTGACCCACTTAATCGTGATACCGATGGTGATGGTCTGACCGATGGCGAAGAAGTACGTCAATACAAAACTGATCCACTCAAACCTGACACTGATGGTGATGGTTTGAATGATGGTCAAGAAGTGAGAAGCTATAAGACCGATCCACTCAAAGCTGATACTGATGGTGATGGATTAAACGATGGTCAAGAAGTAAATACCTATCATACCGATCCGCTCAATCGCGATACCGATGGTGATGGCCTGACAGATGGCGAAGAGGTAACAATCTACCATACTGACCCGCTCAAAGCTGATACTGATGGTGATGGTCTCAAAGACGGAGTCGAAGTGAAGAGCACCCACACCAATCCGCTCAACCCGGATACTGATGGTGACTCATATCTCGATGGCGTTGATAGATGCCCACTTCTTGCAGGTGTATCGCCTGACGGATGTCCACATCCGAAGAAGAACGCGATCATTGATTTCCCGGGTATGCTCTTCATCGTCAATACCGATCAGTTCAACTTTGATGAGCCGGGTAATCTACAAAACCTCTATAAGATCAGAGAATTGATTCAACAATGCCCTGATATGAAAGTGGAAGTACATGGCTATGCATCTGAAGAAGGAAGCCCAGAACGCAATCAAGTGCTTTCCGATATGCGTGCCGCACGTATCAAAACTTGGCTTGGCGAACAAGGAGTGGACGTTTCGAAAGTGACAAAAACAATGGGTCATGGTTCGAAAGACCCAGCTGTGAAAGAGCCAAAACCAACGAAGGTGATCAAGAGCAAAGGAAAAGTCGTTGATGTTATTCCGGGAGCAACACCCGCAGAAATCGAACGCGCTCGTGTTCAGAATAGACGTATTAGCATCAAAGTTGTTGAAACCTGTAAGTAACTATACAGGTAACGATCTCAACAATTAATGTTTATAGAAAGCCCCGCCAATTTGGCGGGGCTTTTTCATAGAGAGAAGTCTTTATTCAAATCCTCCGATCACTTTTCCAAGTGATTTCCGAACCGCTACCCAGATAAATTGCAACAATTCTTGTTCGTTCTTTCGGGAGAGTGTCGTAGTTGCTGACTTGGCTTTTCTATCGTACTTGTCGATATTAGTCGAATTCAAAATAAAATTGTTTGCGACAAATGTTTTAATTGTTTCAAGAATTCCGCGTTTTTTGTTTGTGCTCGAAGGAAGAATTTTAATGTAAAGATCTTTATAATTCGGGGATACTGTGGTGGTCGCTACCCCGTTATGAATGTCCATTGAAAGAGCACCGCTTTCGATCATTCCTTGGGTCACTTCCTTTCGTTCATTCGTAATCAGAAATGGGTTGAGAATTTTTATTGAGCAAGGACCCACCGCCGCGTCAATATGCAAATCAAGTTTGGGGTGGTCGATTGGATATTTGATGGTGGCGCTTACTGAAGCTTCGCCCATAAATACCGCAGAAAGGTTTATACGAGTCGGCTCGCCGGCAAATTTACTCAGCGAGTCAGTACAAAGTGGGTGTATTGTCACTCGTGCACGATCGAATGACAAACTTCCGGCTTGACTACTGCCGGCAACGCGTTCTTTAATGCGAACTTTCCCTTCTCGAAGAACAACTGTATCAATATTAAAACAAAATGGAAAAGATCGAATCAAATCATTAGGCATTATTGCTGCCGAAGGATGCGGATTTTTTTGTTTACGTTTATCTGAGTAATAATCAACCGACCATTTCTTTACTTCACACTTGTGAAAAGAAATGCAGCGCCCTGACAGTAAGCTAAAAACATCGATACCTTCGACACGGGTATTGAAACCTCGAAATTCAGTTCTACCACGAACAAACTTTTCACGTGCTGAAAATGCGGTCTCAGAATAGTTTGGCTTAAAACTAATCGTATCGATCGTCACAATTGAATCGGTTAGGTTGCCTTTAATATGTTCTACCTCAACAGCATATACGCTATCAGCCAAATCATACCGAACTCCGGGCATTTCAAATTCAATATTTTTAGAATACAGTAGTGGCTTATTTTTTATACTTTTATCATTTAATAAAAAAGAAAATAGATGTACTAATGTACCGGGATAGACTTGATCTTGTCGAATGAAACATTGCAGCGGTACTTTGATCTGTATATCATGGAGAATAATGCTATCAAAGGAAACAACCGGCAAACGGATAGGCATTGTCGCCGAAATAGAGCTCGTATGCTGTCGTATATGTGCGATACTATCTCGTCCGACTTTTACTTCAGTCATCGTCAGTGATGGCGAAGTCATTTCCATTCGGGTCATATACAGACCATTACCTCTCAGAAGTGCTACCCATTGAACATTACCAAACCAAACTGTATCGGCATAAAGTCTCTCAACAGTTACCCCTGTCTCATCACTTTTATATGCATCTCGCTCAAGAATAAACGTTTTGCAGAAAATAGTACCGTTTTGATAATAGATATGACCAAGCGTAAGCCGATATCTTCCATCAGAAGCCGTTCGAACCGCTTGATTGAGGTTTGTTTGAAGAAAATCGTTTAAGAGATCTTCGGCGAAATATGTAGCAAAGACCCAAACCCCGATGACAGAGACCAATATCATTACCCCTAGGGTATAGAGTACCCTCGGGATACCAGTTTTTTTGGGAGTGTCATTGATCATGCACTCTAAACAATTGTAGTGGGTAACAGTTTACAATTGTTTATTGCTTTCTATATAATAATTACGTTGCAATTGTTCTGAAGGTGTTTTACCCTTCAAATGCTTCCCTCAACTTTGCAATCTCGATTTTTTTCATTTTGAGCATAGCCTGCATTACTCTCCCCGCCTTGACGGAGTCTTTGTCACCAAGCATCTCACCAAGGGCTGTGGGAATGATCTGCCAGGAAAGCCCAAATTTATCTTTGAGCCAGCCACATTGCGATTCTGTTCCACCATCAGCCGTGAGCTTGCTCCAGAGTTCATCAACTTCTTCCTGAGAATTACAATTGACAAACAACGAAATTGCCTCAGTAAATTTAAAGTAGGGTCCCCCATTAATAACATGGTAGTCTTGCCCCTCAAGTTGGAAAGTACCGGTGAATAATTTTCCATCAGGTCCTAATCGCTTCATGACGATTTTCGAGTTTTTAAAGATGGAAATGTAAAAATCCATCGCCTCTTCGGCGTTAGTATCGAACCATAAGAACGGTGTTATTTTTTGCATAATATTATTGTACTATTTAGAGGTTGGCTACATTTTTGGCTGAAGCATACTTGCACGGTTTCCTTCTGTGTCATAGAAAGAAACGTAGATACCAACACCCGGAATTTCATGCTGCTCACCAATGATCTTTCCGCCTGCTGCTGTGACTTTCTTGATATGATCTTGAATGTTCTCGACACCTATAACCACCGATGTGCCATGTGTGAGTGGGTCCTCTGTTTTCTGGTAGAAACCGCCGTTGATAGCTCCCGGTGTTACCGCACGTCCTGTTACATCGCTATGTGTTGTTGTCGCGACTACGTAACCATTCATCTCTTCACCAAGCATGGTCGTTTGCTAGCCGAACGCTGTAGCATAAAACTCGCCCATCCGTTTTCTGTCTTCGGCAGGCATTTCAAAATGTACTACTGGATTCATATAATGTTACTCCTGATAATATCCATACTGAAAATTCTGATTATTTTCAATATTCTGAAAGTGATTTTACGAGTGCCAATGCTTTCGGAAAAGCACCTTGAAAATAAGAAACATATTCATTTGCTCCATCGAGATCAACTTCCAACGTTGTGACCCCATTATGCTCTTTTAAAGTATAATTTTCCATCGCATTATTCCAAAGATTTGTCCCATCCTCATTGGGCTGCTCTTTGCCGCCTTTTATCTCACCGAGATGTTTAAAAGACATATACTCAGGTGGATTTAACCGCTCGATGATACTATAGATACCGCCGCCATCGGGTGCAAGAAATTGAATTTTACTTCCTTCTTTCCAATCAGAAATGGCGTATGACCCTTCCATGAACGGACTCGTCCATTGGCGATAAGTGACGTCATCCCATAATATTTGCCATATTTTTTCGCGTGGAGCCGCAATGTCAATTGTAAAATGAAGTTTTGTTGTCATGATCTGCTTTTGTTTGGGTTAATTTATTGTTTTTCAAGACTTGCTTTCAGAGTAGCCAAGCTAGTTTGCAAATCATCCTCGAGCATTTTTTTGACCGGGAAAATCACAAGCATCACATTCATTGGATATTTCATTCCACTATGAAATGACCATTTAACTTTAGTTTGATTATCCGAAATTGCTTCTACAATCATCTGTGTATCAGCATTGCCTTCGAATGGCTTGACGAAGCGTACCGTATGATCAACTTCTTGACCATCCACTATTTTTACTATTTCTTGCTCTCCTTTGCCGACGTGATCGTCTTGACTTTCCCAAGCAGCTATGAAGCCGACCGTTCCATCAGTGCCTTTGAAATCAAGTTTGATGTTCGGGTCAGCCATCCACCATTTGTTATAGTGACTCTGATTCTTAGCCATTTTTACATAATCAAAGACAACTTGCTTCGGTTTATTTATCGTGATCTCACGCTCGATTGTATATTCTTTTGGTGAAAAAAGAGCGACTATTAGTAGCAAAACAATCAGTCCTGCGAGTACAAGTAAGATGATCTTTAATATGTTCATTTTATCTATTGAGTGGTTTATAACATTGTGCAATGATACCACATTCAAATGGTATCGCTTCGATAAGTTCTAACCCAAGTTGTTGTTCTATCGAGCTGAAGATGGTCTTTCCATTTGCTATTGAAGTAGGATTTATGAATAGATTATACTCATCAATCAATCCATTTTTAATAAGATTCGACACAAACCCACTTCCGCCATAAGCAATAATGTCGCCTCCGGGTTGATCCTTAAGCTTGGCAATTGATGATACTAGGTCGCCGTTATCAAGCGTCGTATTGTCCCAATCAATGGATGTTAGTGTCTTCGAATAAACAATTTTTGGCGTTTCATAAAATTTTAAGCCGATTGCATTATCTGGATTCTCCGGGTTAGTTGCAACATCTTTCCAATAAGGGATAAATCCTTCGGCAAGTTTTCTGCCCAGTACAATAGTGTCCACGGGATCGGTAATATCTCTGACAAGATTTTTTAATCGGTCATCCCAATTCATCGTTACCCAATTCATTTCGCCATTCGGTCCGCAAATGAACCCATTGATGGTCATTTGCACTTGTAGTTTTAATTTTCGCATAGGTGTAAAGAGTTAAGCAAATTATTGTTGTGCAGCCGGATCCATATAGATAATCTCCCAGACGTGTCCATCAAGATCTTGAAACGATTTTTGATACATCCATCCATGATCTTGCGCAGGCATTGGTGTTGTTGCCCCTGATGCTAATGCCTTTGCTGACATTTCATCTACCTCTAGGCGACTTTCGACAGACAAAGCAACAAGTACTTCCGTGGTTTTAGTGGCATCACAAATCTCTTTAGTAGTGAATGTTTTGAAGAATTTTTCCACCAAAAGCATCACGAATATTTCATCACTAATGACCATACAACTTGCATTATCATCGGTGAATTGCGGATTGAAAGAAAAACCCAGTTTGCCAAAGAACTCAATTGACTTATTGAGGTCTTTCACCGGTAAGTTTATAAAAATTTTTGTTTTCATTGTATTTTTAAAGTCGCGAAATTCTCACTAATACTGGTTCAATACCCGTCACTTATATGAACATCCGTTCCGAGCTGATCTGTCGTGTTTGCTACTCACAATGCAAACTTACATGAATATTTGGAAATTTGTGAGGTGCAAATATGACATTGTTAGGGGTTGATTGCGACAATATTTTGTCGTATATTTGTACTATGAAAAACATCTCAATTCTCGTCCCAAGTGGTGCCGCTTCGCTCGGTTGCATAGAAGGCTCTTTTATAGCCTTTAATAGGGCAAATGAAGTATTAGTAAACATGGGAAAAGCACCTCTGTTTAAGGTGCAATTAGTGGGTCAGACCAAAAAGCCTCAGATTTACGATAAGCTTTTTACTGTCTACCCGGACGTAGAAATCTCAGAGGTAGAAATGACCGATCTCATTATTATCCCTGCAGTAAATGGTGATATGTCAAATGTTATCGAACAAAATAAAGTATTCTTCCCGTGGATCGTGCAACAACATTCGCAGGGCTCGGAAGTGGCGAGTTTGTGTGTCGGTGCATTTTTGCTAGCAGCAACACATTTGCTCGATGGCAAAAATTGCTCTACCCATTGGATTGCGGTGAACGAATTCAAAAAGATGTTTCCAAATGTCAATCTGGTCAGCGAAAGAATCATTACTGACGAGAATGGAATCTACTCAAGTGGTGGGGCAAATTCGTTTTGGAATCTCTTAATCTACTTGATCGATAAATATGCCGGTCGAGATGTTGCGCTTGCTTGTGCGAAGATCTATGAGATAGAAATTGACCGTAACAATCAGTCACAATTTTTTATGTTCTCCGCACAAAAAGACCATGAAGATGATTCTATTATTGAAGCACAAAACTTTATCGAGAATAATTTTCAAGATAAGATAACGGTCGATCAGTTAGCAACAAAATTTGCACTCAGCCGAAGAACGTTTGAACGACGGTTCAAAAAAGCTACGACCAACACTGTCGTAGAATATCTACAACG
>JANYDV010000322.1 GCA_025363505.1 Bacteroidota bacterium | reverse complement strand
CTTTTGACTCGAATCCCAATATTGGATTGCCGTAAACGAATCGGGGTTTGGCAGTTCAAGTTATTGAGAATGTAAGAATAAAATATCCATCAACATTGTGAACCCTGTTCGCGATAAAGTGTTTCTTTACTTCAACCTATGATAGACGAAAAAAAGAAAGAACAGCCGGCTTGGATGAATTTTAAGACACTCCAAAAAGAGGAGCTGTCGGTTCGTTACTTTTTTCAAAAGATGAAGGATCGTTTCAAGCTCAAGCTTGTTGCGGGCGAGACAGGACTCGAAACGAAAAAGATCACCGATAAAAATCTCCATCGCCCGGGGCTTGCACTCGCAGGCTACGTTGGGCTTTTTACATTTCACCGTCTGCAAGTCTTTGGCAATACCGAACTGTATTATCTCGAATCGCTGCCAATAGAAGATCGTATCCGGTCGTTTGCAACGATCGTCGCATTCGATGTGCCGTGTATTGTGGTTCCGAACGGAAACAAACTTGGCGATGAGTTGCTCGAAATTTGTAACGAGCGTGGTATTCCGGTTTTTAATACGACCATCGAAACCACGAAGGCGATTTATTTTATCAGCGATTTTCTTGACGACCAATTTAATCTTCATACCACGATCCACGCATCATTTATTGATGTCTATGGGGTAGGAATGTTGTTCGTTGGCAAAAGCGGTGTCGGTAAGAGCGAAGTGGCACTTGATTTGATTGAGCGTGGTCATCGGCTCGTGGCAGATGACGTGGTGGTCGTGACGCAAAAAGGCGAAGGTATTTTGATGGGGGCGGGTACGGATTTCGGCGAACATTTTATGGAGATACGCGGCTTGGGTATCCTCAACGTTCGCGAGATGTTTGGCATTCGAGCCATTCGTTTTCAGAAGCGCGTCGAGGTGATTGTCGAGCTTGAAGTTTGGGATTCGACAGCGACCTACACTCGCACCGGCTTGGATGAATCTCTTATTCATATCCTCGGTGTCGAGATCGAACGTGTAAAACTACCGATCTTGCCGGGCAAGAACATTACCGTTATCTCGGAAGTGATAGCTCTGAATTATTTGCTGAAGCATTATGGCTATGATGCAAGCGCAGCGTTCTCGAAAAAACTTGAGGATAAGATTGCCTCGAAAAGTGGTGACACCACTTCAGGCGAACGTGTGATCGCCTATTTTGAACATGATTTTGAATAACGTTTTTACTTCATTCATTTATTCTAAACTCTCTTGTGTTATGAAAAAAATCTCTTTAGCATTATTACTCGCCGTCGCTGTGATAGCGGGCTGTAGTAAAAAAGACGGCGGCACCGCCGGCAACCAATACGGGCTTTCGACAAAGAATAATATTGTGTGGTGGCAACTGTCAGATATTACAAACTTGATTCCGTATGTCAGCCATGATGCGAATGCCGCCTATGTCTATCAGATGATCTGGGAGCCACTCAATAGTACTGACCCTCACACACAACAGCTCATCCCTTGGATTGCAAGTCTCCCGGAGATCAGTGCCGATCACAAAACCTATACTTATACAATTGAGAAAAATGTAATGTATAGTGACGGTCATCCGCTGACCGGCGAAGACGTGATCTTCTCATTCAAGACTGTAATGAATGCGAACATTCTTGATGCATCATCACTTCGTAATTATATTAATGCCGTTGATAGCGTTGGTTATGTCGGCGGTGATAAATATAAAGTCGCGTTCTATCTTAAAGAACCATATTTTATGATGGACCGTGTTATTGGTGGTGGTTACGTGCTCATTTTGCCGAAGCACATTTTCGACCCATCAAATTCGAGCGACAACATTTCATTTGCTGAACTAAAAAAAGGAATGGCAACTTCGGGCGCGGCGAAAGAATTTGCGACCAAGTTCGATGAACTGTGTAAAGATCGTAGCGGCAAGTACTACATTGGTTCAGGACCATATACGTTCAAAGAGTGGAGAACAAATGATTTTGTAACGATCAAGAAAAATCCAAAATATTGGGCAGCATCAAAAGATTGGGGCGAAGCATATGTAGACGAAATTATCTATAAAACGATCTCTGATCCGTTTGCGGCTATCACTGCTTTGAAAGGAAAGAATGTTGATTTTATTGATAACGTTACACCGCCAAGCGCTTGGGCAGAACTTAATCAACCGTTTATCAAAAAGGATACATTCTACTTTAACGTGTGCACGTATTTAGCTTGGAACTCCCAGCGTCCGCTGTTTAAAGACAAAAATGTGCGCTTAGCACTTTCGCATCTTGTTGACCGTGACAAGATTATTAATACAGTTATGAAGGGGCTCTGTCAGAAAGTCACATCTCCGGTGATCTTTACGCAGTCAAATTCACCAACGATTCCGGAAGTAAAATATGACGTTGAGCAAGCAAAACAAATCTTAAAAGATGCGGGTTGGGCTGATACTGACGGCGAAGGTATCCTTGATAAAGTGATTGATGGTAAGAAAACCCCATTCAAATTTACGTTTGCTACTAACTCCGGCAATGAGGCTCGTAAACAAATTCTGTTGATCGTATCAGAGCAAATGCGTAAGGTAGGTATTGATGCAAGTGTGCAGCCGGTCGAGTGGTCGGTGTTCCTTGAGAATCTGCATACCCATAACTTTGATGCTTGTTATACCGGAATTTCAGGTAATGCATCTGAGGATGATATGTATCAGACCTGGCACTCATCGCAAGCAAAAAACAAAGGATCAAATATTTATTCATTTATCAACCCCGAAGCTGATAAGTTGATGGAATCAATCCGCACAGAGTTTGACGCTGCCAAACGTAAAGAGATGACGCAGAAAATTTGCGATATTATCTATCAGGAACAACCGGTAACACTTCTTTGGGCACAACCGGCGTTGATGGCTCGTGTTGATCGTTATGATAATATCGAATTCAATCGCCAGCGTCCATGCGTTGCACTTCCTGAATGGATTGCAAAAGGCTCAGGCGTAAAACCGATTGCCGGTCGTCCGGGTACGATTATGAAAGACGTTGCAAACTAATGCTGCTCTATTTGCTTCGTCATGGTATCGCTGAAGATCACGGTTCGCGCGGTAGTGATGCCGAACGCGAACTGACTGACGAGGGCAAAGAAAAAACACGTTTAGCCATGCAGGCACTACGAGCAATGAGGCTCGCAGTGCCTGCGTTGGTGATGAGCAGTCCCTATACAAGGGCACGGCAGACTGCCGAAATAGCGTTAGAAGAATTTGCGAAGGATGCGTTGTTTGAGATCAGCACTTCGCTGATGCCGAGTGCCGATATTACTGTAACAATGAATATTGTTGCCGAAGCAATCAAACGCTTGAAACCTGTAATGCTCGTTGGTCATGAGCCTCATCTTTCCTCGTTCGGGAGTGCATTGCTTGGCAGCCCAACACCAATTATCGAAATGAAAAAAGCTTCGGTGGCAAAGTTTGAGATCTACAAACTTGATCCGACAAGAATGCGCGGAGCCTTGACAGCACTGATTCCGCCGAAGATCGGTTCGCTGTTATAACTTTTAGAAATGTAATCCTATCGTAAAGCCAACATCAGCATTCCCGAATGTGATTGGCTGTTCTGTTATTCCAAGTGTAGGCATTGCTTTGGCAGTCGTACTTCCTGCAAAGAAATAATTTGCCGTCAGACCAAAGGAGAATGACTCGTATAAATAATAATTTAATGTTCCTGAGACCAGAGCAGAAAGAACTGTTTTGTGGTAGCTGTAACTATCTGAGCCGGAAGAAAGAACGACACTATTTGAATCTTTTTCAAATTGTCCGCTGAGATCAAACTTGATATTTGCGACACCAATACCTCCGGTAACGATTGCTTCAAAATCCTTATCTTTTCCTATGAATGAAGTATAACTTCCTATAAGATAGTAACCTTTTGTATCAAGTCGCTGAATAACCGCAGCATAATCGTTCGCTGAATAATTAGTATAAGTGCTCTTGTATTTATTACCAATAAATGACGGCTCCGACAACCATGCTAACTCTACACCGGCTTCGAGATGATCAGTGATTGCATAGCTCAGTGCGATAGTGCGGGTCCAGTTTACATTTGTAGAATTTTGGAGGTTGTTATAGTCAGTAATAAAAGTTGATGATAGCGCAGGCGAATAATAACCGCCGGAATAATTGTTCTCGATGGAGTAATCTGCATTGAGGAATTGATCTCTATATGCGCTTGCGGTATTCGCAAAGACGCTGCCACCGGAAATCGTAAATCGTAATGGTCTTTTAGAAGTCTCATGAGCAGCAACAAATGCTTTTTCAAATGCTGCCCATTGATTTGTAAAATCTTCGCCACGACCACCAAAAAAGAATGTCAAATCTTCTTCATGAGGATGATCAATGAGATAACCAATGCCTCCGCCGATAAGAATTCCGAAAGCAAGGACCCCTACAATTGTCCCCGAAGAAGTACCGTAGACCCCCCGAGCATAGCCACCGCCATACGTGTTCGCAGATAAAAATGCCCCGGGCTGGCCATCAGCTGTTGCAAATAAATAGTTTGCGGCGTAGGTGCCACAAATTGTCCCGATGACAAAATCATTGCCACTATCGTGTTTTGTATGTAAGATAATCTTTCCTATATCACGTTTGGCAATATATTTAAAATCAGTTGCAAACAACACTAATGTGTCTCGCTCAATACGGATGATATTTCCCGAAAAGCCATCGCCGGTTTTCGGAAAGATCAGTGCGAAGCCATTATTTTTTTCGAGCGGCTGTGCTTCAATGCCCTGTGCAATAATACAGAAGAGGAGCGCAAGTGTAAGGGAGAATGTCGTTTTCATATTCGTATGCAAATTATAAATGCGAACCACCTAAAGAACTAACCACAAGTGCAGCCAAAACGTACGAGACCAATATAAGTCCACCGAGGATAGCAAGAAAAGTTGTTGCACCTGAGTCTGATTTTGTAACCAGACATTGTACTTCTAATACCCGATCAAGGTTGACATTGAAAGGTTGGTTGTTTGCATCAATGCCAATAATTTTTTGTACGACTGTGTTAGAATCAATCCGATCTTGGTAGAAGGTGCCACCGTCCTCGTTAAATTCACGGATGTCGCCGTCTTTAAGCGTTACTTTGGTTATTTTTTTACCACGAAACCCATATGTATCGTTTGCTATGTAACTATACATCTTCGTGCTTTGACAGCCGATGAAGAAGATATAGAGCACGCAGAGGAAAAAGGGTGTTTTCGAGTGCTGCATTGGTGATAAATTATGACATCTAAACAACGATTGGGTAAGTTTAAAGTTGCAGTGTTTGTTATGTCCTTGTCTACAAAAAGGATCCTTGTGTGTTAAATCCGAAGAGAATGACTAAGACGAGCGTAATAGATACACAGACACCGATGAGAATTATCGTACCCTCGGTATTCGGTGATGATATCCGAGTATGAACCTCTAATATTCTTTCAAGGTCTATATCGAGGGGGTTGTTCTCTTTATCGAATCCAAATATCTTTTTTGATATACCAGAATCACTTTTTACTTCAGAATATAGTCCGCCTCCGTCACCATAAGTCCGTTTTGAACCGTCCTTCAATGTCACTTTATTTATAGATAGATTGCGAAAAGACTTAACATCAGTTGCGGCATAGCTATATTCTTTCGCACTACTACAGCCGATAAAAAAGAGATAGAGAACGCAGAGGAATAACGGTAGTTTTGTGTGCCGCATTTGTGATGACGTTTTATGACGCTTTCTACAACGGAGCCAAATACTTTAAGTTTCCACGAAGCATCCAATGTTCGGGCTATATTGAGTGACTGGAAACCCCGGGTGATTTATGCCGTATTTTTGCATATCATTAAAATAAGCACTCGTGGATCTATTCAAAAAAGCATACGATTTTACCCGCGCCGATGACGTTAAAAAAGCGGGATATTACCCTTATTTTCACGCTTTTGAAGCAAATGAGGGACCTGTCGTCTATCTAAACGGTCGAAAGATCATTATGGCAGGCTCGAACAACTATTTGGGCTTGACGATAGACCCACGCGTCAAAGAAGCGGCTAAAAAGGCAATAGATCAGTTCGGGACGGGATGCTCAGGATCTCGGTATTTGACCGGGACAATCCAACTTCATAACCAACTCGAAGAAGAGCTTGCTGATTTCTTAGGTAAAGAAGCTTGCTTGTTATTTTCGACAGGCTATCAAACCGCGCAAGGAGTGATACCGGCGTTGTGTCAGCGTGGCGATTATGTCGTGAGCGATAAAGATAATCACGCTTGTATCGTCGCTGCGAATTTAATGACGAAGGGTATGTATGGCGAGGTTGTCCGCTATAATCATAACGATATGGCAGATCTCGAACGTCGCTTGTCAAAACTGCCGATTGATGCAGGAAAGTTGATCGTTACCGATGGTATTTTTTCGACCACCGGAGAAATGGTTGATCTGAAGCATATCATAGAGCTGGCAAAGAAATATAATGCAAGAGTGATGGCAGATGATGCGCACGCAACCGGTGTGATAGGAGTCGGTGGACGCGGTACTGCGAGCCAATACGGTCTTGTAGATGAATGCGACTTAACCATGGGGACGTTTTCGAAGTCGTTCGCAAGTCTTGGCGGTTTTGTCGTTGGCAAAGAACGTGTAATTAATTTTATAAAGCATACTTCGCCCGCACTCATTTTCTCGGCATCACCAACACCGGCGTCAGTTGCTGCCGCACTGACAGCACTCCGTATTTTACGTGCTGAGCCTGAACTGATGACGAAGTTGATAGACAACGCAAACTATATGCGTCATGGCTTTAAGCAACTTGGATATAAGATCATTGAGAATCAGAGTGCTATCGTACCGGTGATTATCGGAGATGACATTAAAGCATTTGTGTTCTGGCGCAAATTGTTCGAAGCGGGTGTATTTGCTAATGCGTTTATATCCCCGGGCGTACCCGAAGGTATGCAGATGATGCGTACCAGTTATATGGCTGTTCACGAGCGTCAACATCTTGATCGCATTCTTGAATTGTTCAAAGAAGTTGGCGAAGAACTTGGTGTTCTTGACAACGACGATGAGACAGTAGCCGCCGAGCAAACCAGAATTTCACATCAGGAATACAAACTCGCCACAACTCCGAAGATTGTTGAAGTAAATTCGCGCAAAGAGAAGCTTCGATTTGTGCGGATGGTATGGGATATCTATGCCGGAGAAGAACATTTCGTACCGCCATTGGAAATGGATAGAATGCGTTTGATTGATGAGAAACGTAATCCATTTTACAAACACGCTGAAGCAAAGTTTTTCATCGCCGAAGAAAATGGTAAGCCGATCGGGCGTATTGCAGCAATCGTAAATCACAGCCACAACAAACTCTATAGTGACCGTACAGGCTTTTTCGGATTTTTTGAATGCGTGAATAATCAACAAGTCGCTGATCTGTTGTTCAAGACTGCAAATGAGTGGCTTGTCTCAAAAGGAATGACACACGTTCGTGGTCCGATCAGCCCTTCGATCAATGATGAAGTTGGCTTACTGATTGAGGGCTTCCAGTACCCGGCGGCATTTATGATGCCGTATCACTTGCCGTATTATAAAACGTTGATCGAGCATGCGGGCTTTGCAAAAGAAAAAGATATGCTCGCTTGGAAGCTCGATGCAACCAAGACTCTGACGCCAAAGCTCAAACGTGTCACTGATCTTGTTCGCGAGCGGGGTGGCTTTAGTGTGCGCTCAATTGATATGAAGCATTTTGATCGTGATGTCGCCATTATCAAAGATCTCTATGCAAAAGGCTGGGAAGCCAATTGGGGTGCGGTTGCATTGAATGACGAAGAAATCAATGCTCTTGCCGGTGAACTCAAACAGATTATCGAACCCGAGTTTGTACTCTTTACCGAAAAGAAAAAAGCTGATGGCAGTATCGAAACTGTTGGATTTACGCTGACGATCCCCGATATCAATCAAGCATTCCTTGCCGGAAGTACCATACCACGAGGTGTGCTTAATCTTCCGACTGCAATCAAGAATTTAATGACACATCGCAAAGATGTTAAAGGTGTTCGAATTATTCTTCTTGGTGTATCGCCGCAATATCATGGACGAGGTGTTGATGCATTGATGTATCGGGAAACGCTCGAACGTGCAATGGCGGATGGCATGGACTCCGGCGAAGCATCTTGGGTCTTGGAAGACAACGACGGTATGAATCGCGCCGCCAAAGCTATGGACGGCGACCCATATAAACGTTATCGAGTATTCGAAAAATCGATCTAACGACTTACTTTCTCTCGAAAATTCGGAAATGCCCAATCGTCGGGCGTTCGGTGTAGTTCGTTTCGACGAAAGTTTTTAGCTCTGCCCATTTTTCGAGATGTTGCCACGAGTCGAGGGTGTCGCCGGTGATATAACTCCGTTCATCGCCAAATTCCGAAATAAATACTTTCGGTGGTGCTTGTTGTAAACTTGCTAAGACCGATTGTTTCCAAGAAGCTGGTGTCCAAGGGCTTACCAGTGGGGTATTGGTCAAACAAATTGTCGTCGGATATTTATTTGTTCTGAAATAGAGCCCGACGCTGTTGCCCCATAAGAATAGTTGATCATTTTGTTGCAGGGTTTTGCTGAGTGAGTCAGCAAGAGTGATCTGCTCTTTGTAAAAATATTTATTGTAACTGTCTTCAACACTTTTTCCAACATCATGACCGGAGAGTTGTTCATAGACCCAATGGAGGGGCTGAGAAATAATTCTGGGGACCGGCGAGAAGAATAATGCCGCTACGACTGCAGATACCAAGACACTGTTGCCAATAATTTTTTGCGAAATACTTTTTGACTGAGTGTCTCGGATTTGCTCGCGGAGCCGCCGAAGTACTTTCAACAGACCCACAGCCATAAACGGCACGAACGCCCAGTAGGCACGAGAATAGTGATAGGGAAAAAACTTGCGTTCATACATTAATGCAACCAAAGCCAAACCCAATTGCAGACCCAAATGGATATATGCACGGGAAGCATGCTGAAGTTTTGATCGACAACTGTATATCCCAATTGCACATATTAACAAAGAAGTGAGCCCAAATGACACTAATAGACCGATCGGGAATATTTTAAAGAATCGCTCAATGATGGTGTCGTAAGACAGTAGCGGATTAATTGCCGAATAATTTTGGAGCCATCGTAGCGATTCCATAAAGCGGTCATACGCACCTGTTGAAAGGAGATAAACTAAGTAGAGACCAATGGATGCAATCAGCCCCAGGGCAAGACCAAGAATATATTTTGACTTTGAAGCTCTCTCTTCGGTTTGGGGAGCGAGTGCCACATATAGTAGCGACGCGGCGGGTACCATCAGGAGCGTAAATTTCAATAAGAATAAGCCCGCCCCAAAGACTCCGGCGATGAGTCCATTTTTCAGGGGTAATTTTCCTCGAACCGCAGACTCGGTAGCCGAAAATAATAATAGAGCCGGAAGCAACGCAAATGTTTCGGCTTGGGCTGTCATCCAGTAGCCACTGGTAACATAGAAAAAAACATACAGAATGACCGACGCAAAAGCAACGGTGTCATCAGCCAGCACACGTTTAAATACTTTGTAAAGAACCACCATCGAGGCGATATGGTAGAGAATGTCAAACGCCCGAATAGACCATTCGTGATGACCAAAGATCACTGAAGCAAGCCCATAGATCACAAAGATCAGCGGAGGCTTGGTGTCGAGGAAATCTCGATAGGTGACGGCTCCGTGCTTGATGCCCATTTCGCCGGCGACCATAAATGCTGCTTGGTCATAGCCGAACGGATAGGCGAGCATTGAAAACAATAACAGCGCCGCCGAAGCGATCAGGAAAATTCGGATTATTCGTGTTTGAATCATTCACAACAAAAATACTCTACTTTGCCCAAGGAGACGGATATTTTGCAAACCCAGGAAGTTTCGGTATTTTTGTAGAATCTATGTGGAAGAATATAATAGGACAAGATCGGGTCAAGAAGATCCTACGACAGACGCTCGAAAGCCGCAAATTGCCGAATGCGTATCTTTTTACGGGTCCTGAAGGAGTCGGGAAGGATGCAGTAGCCCTCGAGCTTGCTAAAGCGTTAAACTGCCTCAACAGCAAGGATAGCATCGAGGCATGTGATGAGTGTGATCATTGCAAGGCGATCGGCTCGCTCAGTTCGCCGCTGTTACAATTCCTTTTTGCACAATCGAAAGCCACCAAAGCCTCTTCCACTGAATCTGACGATGATGACAGTAAAGGGTTTAGCGACATTGATTTGTTGCGTGAGCAGTTAGCATATAAATCACAGGACCCCTATCATAATATCCGTTTGCCCAAAGCGATCAATATCGGGATGCCGCAGATTCGAAATCTGATCTCGCTTTTAGCCCGCAGTTCGACACCCGGCACGAAACGTATCGTCATCATCAGCGAAGCCGATACCATGCGGCACGACGCTCAAAACGCATTGCTGAAGACCTTAGAGGAGCCGCACGAGAATACATTGATGATCTTGACAAGCTCAAATCCCTCACGATTATTTCCGACGATTCTTTCACGTTGCCAAGACATTCGTTTTGAGTTGTTATCGAGCGAAGATATTTCTTCGGTGTTGGTTTCGAATGAACACCTCGAAAAAGAGCAAGCCGATTTTCTTGCGCGGCTTTCGGGCGGAAGTTATTCGGTTGCACGAGGGCTTGTCAATGAAGATGTAGCCACACTGCGGAAGCAAGTAGTTGATCTTCTGAGTTTTGCACTGACGCGCAGTCGAAAAAACGCACTTGAACAAGTAGATACGTTCTTGCCACGAAGAGGGGGGACATTCCTTGAAAAGCGACAAAATGTCGAACAGATACTTCAGTTGCTGGAGCTTTGGCTTCGTGATGCACTGGCAATCTCGACCGGTGCACCGGAACGTGTGTTTAATATTGATCAACTCGACCGACTCGAACGCTTTGCTTCAAAATTTGGCGAACCGTTGGGCTTGCTCGAAGCTGTGCGCGCAGTCGATGTCGCAAAACGAAAAGTCGCGTTGCAGTTGCAACTACGTCCCGTATTGTTGGAGTTGGTGATTGAGCTTGATCGTGCGCTTGTGAAATCTACTTAAAAGAGGTGCAACCATTAGTGTTAAATTTCAATTTTAAACGTACCATTGTCATATATGAAAGTATGTAGTATCACAAACAACTTTATATATGAAAAAATATCTCCACATTATTATCCTTTCTCAGGTATTTCTATTCACCATTAGTATCTTCGGACAAAGTGCATCATATGCTCAGGGTCCAATGGGAAGAAATTTTGGTTTTGGTCTTATTATCGGTGAGCCACTCGGAGCAACTATCAAATATTGGACTGCACCAAATCAAGCCTTCGATGCCTATATCGGTGGTTCATACTTTGGCGCCCCTCGAATCGGAGGAGATTATATTTGGCATTTTGATGCCTTTAATTCATCAGTTGTGAAGATGTACGCGGGTCCCGGCTTAGCGTTAGGGTTTGGTCGCGGATATTATTACGGCTTCTACAATGGACATGGCAAAAATGGCAAAGATTATTTCTACTACCGTGATGCAGGGACGACTGCCGTTGCCGCTCGTGTGATTATTGGGGTAAATATCATCCCACGTCGGTCACCGGTCGAGATTTTTCTTGAACTGGGACCACTGATTGGGCTGAGTCCTTCCTTCGGAACCGCACTCGATGTAGCAGCGGGTATTCGATTCTATCCATAAATACACTGTGCTGAGTTTGATAAAAGGTGAGTCTGCTTTCGGCAGACTCACCTTTTTCTCTATGGTTTCCTGCGGACATAATCACCCGAAGTTGCGTTATATCTCCTCGCAATATTATCGTTTAGGGTAGATGTCAAATAACAAAAGAACACTCGTCACAGCCGCATTGCCGTATGCAAATGGTCCGATACACGTCGGGCATCTCGCCGGAGTATATATCCCCGCAGATATGTATGTCCGTTATATGCGCTTGCGTTATGGCAATGATAGTGTTCTCTTTATTTGTGGTTCGGATGAACATGGTGTGCCGATCACCATCAGTGCAGAAAAAGAAGGCGTAACGCCGAAAGATATTGTTGATAGATACCACTCCCTCAATAAATCTACTTTTGAACGACTCGGTATTACTTTCGATCACTACGGTCGTACATCGAGCGACGAACACCGCACGATGTCCCAGCATTTTTTTTCAACGTTGCTCGAACACAATGCACTCGATGCAAAAGAAGAGCCGCAGTTGTATGACGAACAAGCAAACATGTTTTTGCCTGATCGGTA
>JANYDV010000210.1 GCA_025363505.1 Bacteroidota bacterium | reverse complement strand
TCTTTTCTTATTGATAATATGATCGTGGAACGCCAATAAATCCATCGCGTTGTACT
Source organism: Bacteroidota bacterium (assembly GCA_025363505.1). GTDB lineage: Bacteria > Bacteroidota > Ignavibacteria > Palsa-1295 > Palsa-1295 > JAFDZW01. The sequence goes on along the minus strand of JANYDV010000210.1, from coordinate 5,378 downwards.
GATATTATTTATCGCAAAAACGTGCTGGGCAGATTTACCTTCATTTTACATACGCACTGACCCTATGAGTTGCATCACGGCAAATGGCCCTTCGGCTCCGATTGGCTCTCCGAGGCTGTGGCTGAGTGCTATATCCCGCTCCTACAAGTACTCGATAGGCTTGATGAGCAGCATATTCATGCTCGGATCTCGATGGATTTCTCCCCTATTCTGCTCGAGCAATTAGCCGACCCTGATTTTCCGCACATCTTCGAGACCTATTGCCTCGAGCGGATTGATCTCGCGGAAAAAGATATTGAGAATTTCAACGAAAACGGCGAAAAGCATTTTATTCCAATTGCTGAGTTTTGGCTCGATTTTTACCAAACAACACTTCGTATTTTTAAGAATTGGTATGATGGCGATCTCATCGGCGCATTCAAACGACACAGCGATTCCGGAACACTCGATGCCATGACTTGTGCGGCAACTCATGGGTATCTGCCATTGCTCCTTGATGATGCAAACGTCCGTGCACAACTACGGATTGCCATAGCAACGCATGAAAGACATTTTGGTAAGCGACCCAGGGGTATTTGGCTCCCCGAATGCGCCTATCGCCCCAGATATGACTGGACGCCACCAACCGGTGACGAACAAACTCGTGAACACAAAGGCGAACGCGCGGGCATCGAAGAAATATTAGCCGAGCTTGAACTTGAATATTTTGTTGTCGAAGGTACACTGACCAAAGGAGGCGTGCCGATGGGGACATATCCTGAATTATTACAACAGCTTCATACGAAATTTGAGAATGATAGTGATTGGCAACAATTTCTCTTTCAGACTGCTGAACGTGAAGACAGATCACTTGCGGAAATATATGCTGTTCGCTCAACTACAAAAAGAATCAAAGGCACACTTCCGGTGGTCTTTTCAAGAGATCGAAAAACTTCAGAACAAGTCTGGTCAGGCGAGATCGGTTACCCCGGCGAGCCCAATTATCTCGAATTCCATAAGAAACACCATAACTCAGGATTGCGATATTGGGCAGTCACTGATTCAAGTGTTGATCTGGCGGATAAAAAACTCTACGATGTCAATGCAATCGAAAATAGAATTACTTCCCATGCAGAACATTTTATCGGACTCGTCAAGAGTACGCTTCGAAAACATATAAAACAAACGGGACATGATGGCATTGTATGTTCGCCTTTTGATACGGAGTTATTTGGTCATTGGTGGTTTGAAGGTCCGCAGTTTATCGAAAAAGTAATACGTCTTCTTCAGGAAGATAATGATGTCCGTCTCACCAATTGCAGTGAAGCACTTGACCAACGCACACGCAAATATGAAGTCATTGCCCTCCCGGAAGGCTCATGGGGCGAAGGTGGTGGACACTATGTTTGGCTCAATCACAATGTGACCTGGATGTGGGATATGATCTATTCACTCGAAGGACAATTCCTCACGAGTATTGGCAACTACTATTCAACGAAAAAGCCTTCAAAGTTTTTTACCAAAGTAATGACCCAGGCAGCACGAGAATTATTGTTGATCGAAGCAAGCGATTGGCAATTCCTTATCACCACCGAAGGTGCGGCAGACTATGCCGAGAAACGCTTTAGAAAACATTGCAAGCGACTTGGAAAATTATTAGAAATCACTGATAGAATTACTTCGGACAAGAAACCTCGTCAAAAAGACAAAGTATATATCAAGAAAGTAGAAAAAGACGACCACCCGTTCCTTGAGATCGACTTAGACGCTTGGCGTTAACTTGCGCCTTCAGGTTCGACGTGAATTACTATTCTATTAATATGAGGATATGTTTTACGAATTGTATTTTCGATAAGCGTCGATACTTCATGCGCCGCGAACAATGAAAGTGTCCGATCAAGTTCAACAACCGAGGTCAGTTTGAGATCACTATTAGTCTCGTTTCTAAACAATTCAATATCTTTCACAAGCCTGACTTCTTTGAACTGACTTTTTATCAATGACTCTAATGCAGTGGTCTCTACCTCAGAGTGAACATCTAATTTTTCAATCGTATGGAGCAATTCGTCCGAACGCTCTTCTTCAAGGTGTACGACAATCAATTTAATCGATGGTAAATCGTGATGAATTCGCTCTTCAATCTTCGAACTAAGTGTATGCGCCTCTTCAAAAGAGCTGTGTGGTCTGAACTCTAAGTGAAGATCAAGCGTCAGTTCGTTTGCGTGGTCACGGGCAAGTTCAATGTTATGCGGCAACACTCCATACTCACTTGCTATAAGTTTGATGGTCTCAAATGCCGATTCTGACGAAGTTTTTATCGGCACTGGATAAAAATTTATTTCTGCATCGGTGAATGAGTGTATAATAGTATCTTCGCAAACTCCAATAATATACTGCACCGACGCGAATGGTAATACCCTGTTGATTTCAATACCACATTCAATAAAGAGCGAAGGACCCGCACGTCTCATCCGAAGACGCTTGGTACCAAGCACCCCGTCAATGATTTCAAGTTGTTTCTTTATTTCTATATATTCTGCACTGGAATTGAAACGATCAGTTAACGTATCAACTGCATTCTTCCCTTGCTTTATACTCAAGAATGCAACGAAAGCAGAAACACCAAGTGCTGCATAACTATCCGCTGAAGCAATATGAAAAAAATAAAAGACTGCGATACCACCGAGGACGATTACATTACTGAGACCGTCGATCAAGAAGTGCATTGCATCAGTTTGCAATGCTTTTGAGTGTGCTTCTTTACCCGTATGGTGCAGTGTGTATGACCTCCAACTATCAAGAAGCAATGACACGATCAACACAACAAAAACAAAACCATCAATCGTGACTTGATGATGTTCAGGCGAAGTAATTCGACCAAATCCTTCGAGAAAAATCCAAACCGATACTCCAAGTAAGGCAATACATTGGAACAATGAAACCAGTGAATCAAATTTGCCGTGACCATATTGGTGGTCATCATCAGCAGGCATATATGAAACTCTGACAGCAATCAGTGACAGCAAGACCGAGAACAAATCAAGCGCCGATTCACTTGCCAATGAAAGCATTGCGAGCGAACCTGACATCAAACCGGCTGTAAGTTTAAGCGCGAGCAATATAATAGTCACCACAACAGAAATCCAAGCTGCTCGAAGCGCTTTTGCCTGATACAGTGAATGGTGGTGCTGTGTCACTGATACAAAGATAACCGATCTACAATCGAGAAATAATAATTCTTCAATTCTGGGTATGGGAGCGGATCGTGTTGAAGAATTATTAATGAAGATTTAATGATGAGTGCCCGAGACGAGACTTGAACTCGTACAGCCTTGCGACCACTGCGTTCTGAACACAGCGTGTCTACCATTTCACCACTCGGGCTGCTGATTCTTTTAATTGCGGCGGAATAACAGCCGGAGGTGGTTTTGAATTCCGTTCAGACGATTGAACTAAAACAGGTATAAATGTTTTTTGCACCGCGCATACGATAGTAATATAAACGCCGATCGAGAATGACAACAGACACTTTGCATTGGACATCCAAAGACTCAATTGCCACCTACAATATTGATCGTTGGGGCATGGATTACTTTTCTATCAATGATGCCGGCAACGTCACGATTGCCCCACTTCGTGAACATGGTGCTGTAATTGATATTACCGATGTCCTTCGAGAAGCTCACGACCGTGGACTTCGCTACCCACTGGTTCTTCGTTTTCAAGATCTTCTCCGCGACCGCGTCGAGCATCTCAATCGCTCGTTTATTGACGCGATCGCCGAAAATAAATATGATGGTACCTATTTTGGTGTTTTCCCAATCAAGGTAAATCAACTCCGTGAAGTCGTAGAAGAAATTGCTGATGCAGGAAAGCCATTTCATTATGGTCTCGAGGCAGGTTCAAAACCCGAACTATTCTCCGCGCTCGCAACCCATCGCGACCTTGATGCTCTGATCATTTGTAATGGCTACAAAGATGCGGCGTTCATTCGTACCGCAACAATAGGAAGAAAACTCGGCAAGAAAGTCATTATGATCGCCGAGAAACTTGAGGAGATCAAATCCATCTTGCAAATCAGCCGCGAGTCCGGCGTCGATCCTTGGATCGGTGTTCGTATTCGTCTGGCTGCAAAAAGCTCAGGTATATGGGCTACATCGGGTGGTGAATCTGCAAAGTTTGGGCTTTCTACACTGGATCTGATGGAGGCTGTTGAATATTTAAAATCTGAAGGCGCCATGGACGCTCTTCGCATGGTACACTTCCATATTGGTTCGCAAATCCCGGATATTCAATCGTTTAAAAAAGCAACTCGGGAAGCAACCAGATATTATGCAAAACTAAAAAAAATAGGATTTGAAAATCTTGATTATCTCGATATCGGCGGAGGACTGGGGGTGGACTATGACGGAAGCCGCACCCTCTTCCATTCTTCAACCAATTATACACTTGAAGAATATGTTGGCGATTGTATATATAATATCAAAGATATTTGTGATGAAGAAGCAGTCCCCCATCCACATATAGTATCCGAGTCAGGGCGTGCAATTGTTGCTCATCACTCTGTGCTTGTTGTTCAAGTGTTTGGTACGATCGAAAAAACGAAAGCAGAGTATAATCTTGCCGTTGAAACGACTGACCATAAATGGATCAAGCAATTGAATGAAATCCGTGACTACATCACCGATAATCCTCGAGTCGCTCTTCACGATGCACTCCAAATAAAAGAAGAATCGCAAAATGCGTTTGAACTCGGCATTCTTGATCTTCGTACCAAAGGAAAAATCGAAACATTTTATTGGGCAATCGTCGAAGAAATAGCAGAACATTATAAAAATCGCACTAAGGAAGAAGAAGATGATGAACCGATGCCGGAAGAAATCTCCGAGCTTTCACCAAGCCTTGCCGATCAGTATCTGTGTAATTTCAGTGTGTTTCAAAGTTTACTCGACCATTGGGCACTCGGGCAAATTTTCCCTATTATGCCTATACATCGCTTGAACGAAAAGCCCGTGATGGAGGGTACGTTAGTGGATATTACCTGCGACTCCGACGGAAAAATCAGTAAGTTTGCAGACATCAAAGACGTAAAAAATACGCTTCCGCTCCATCCATTGCAAGAAAACAAGCCGTATTATATCGGTATTTTTATGACCGGAGCATACCAAGATATTATGGGAGACTTACATAATCTTTTTGGTCGAGTCAACGAAGCACATATTTTTCTTGACCCTGACGAAGACTCGGGTTTTTATATCGAAGAAACAATCAGCGGCAATTCGATCTCACAAGTACTCGAGCTCACCCAGTATTATACCAATGATCTTGTTCGTAGTATTAAAGAACAGATCAACGATGCAATCAAGAGTGACCGCTTAAAACCAAGTGAAGGTATGCGG
>JANYDV010000252.1 GCA_025363505.1 Bacteroidota bacterium | reverse complement strand
TGCATATCAAAAAAACCCGGAGCAACGGCTGCTCCATTCAGATGATATAATCTCGCACCTGTTGCCACGAGAGACTTACCGATCTTGACGATCACCCCGTTTTTGATTTCTATATCAAGACCGTCTTCATCACGTTTGGTGATGGGATCGACAACTCTGCAATGTTGTAACAGTATATGCATACGTTTATTATTCGGAATATAACCATTCGAGCACCGCCATACGCACCGCGACTCCGCGTGTGACTTGTCGGTACATCATTGAATGCTCTGAGTCTGCCGTCTCATCATCAAGCTCAACACCACGATTCGCCGGTCCCGGATGGAGGATCGGCAGTGTCGGATAGGCTTTGCATCGCTTGGCAGTTATGCCATAGCGATCGCGAAATTCTTGTACATTCGGAAACAACGCGCGGTCTTGGCGTTCGCGTTGAATGCGAAGTGCCATCACGACATCACTCTGCGAAAGCGCACGGTCAAGGTTATGCTCGACCGAGACACCAAACACTTTGCCGAATTCTCGTGGTATCAGTGTCGAAGGTCCTACCACCGTGATCTTCATCCCCAGTTGCGACAGCAATAAAATGTTGGAGCGTGCAACTCGCGAGTGCTTAATATCACCGATGATCGTAAGACGTTTGCCTTCGACCGATCCAAACATCTCGATGAGCGTTGCCGCATCGAGCAATGCTTGTGTCGGATGTTCGTTCGCGCCGTCGCCCGCATTAATGATTCGTATCGAATCCTTCAGATGCTTTCGTAGTAATTGCGCAACACCTGCCGATTGATGTCGAACGACAACAACATCAATGCCCATCGCCGTAATAACTTTCAGAGTATCAATCAGCGATTCCCCTTTTACGACCGAACTCGTTTGCATCGCCAATGACAATGACGTTGCGCCAAGCCGTTTTTCGGCAAGCTCGAACGAAGAGCGAGTACGGGTAGAGTTTTCAAAAAAAAGATTAGCGACGGTTCGGTTTTTTAGAACATCGGGATAGATAGGCGGAGTATGTTGGTCGAGGAGAGAAATAAAATGATCTGAGCGAGACAAAATTCGTAGAATGTCGTCTTTTGGCAGTCCGCGTATTCCGAGCAGATCTCTATGCATTCGTGGGGTGTTCAGATGTGCGGAGTATAACGCCAAATACCGACGCCTAATTTCATATAAATTAGTGGGTAATGGCAATATCGTCAATGAACAATTAGCTCGCTCCCATCTCTTTCATTATCTCTACGGTACGAACACTTACGGTCGTCACACGTTTGATGAGGTCTATGACGTGATCTTTGTAGTCGGCGAATTTATAGGTGTTGAATTTCTCTTTGATCGTCGGGTCTTTGGGGGTTTTCTCTTTGTATTGGTCGAGTATCCATTCCAGTGCCGAGCGATTGCCGAGTTTATACTCGAATGCCGTCACGGGGATGCCCGTAATGCTCGTATCTTCATCAAGGATAATGATACCGTGTTCTTTATCGGCTTTGAGTTTGGCTTTCGGTGGCGTTTTCTGTTTGGTAGTCGTTACCTTGAGCTTTGCTGATTTTACGGTCTCATAATTGATATGCAAGTCCATCAATTCTTTGCCCCAGTCGCACCATTGTTTGAAGTTATCGTAGAACGGGATGCGCGGAAATTCGCGCTTCAGGTTCAATTCATATTTTGCACGGTAGGCAGGGTTATGGAGCACACCATAGACATAATGAAAAATCTGCTCCTTCGTTATTTTCTTGTTCGCATAATGCTCACGAAATTGCGCCAATCCCCAATCGGTGATGTTGTCGTGTTTGCGTCCCTCCTCATCATAGCGGAACAATGCCAAGTTCTTCGTTCCGTTAGGCATAAAGTTATCAAGATTGGGAATACTGTCAGTTGCACAGCATCCGAAAGGAGCGCGTTGACCAAATGCGAAATAGATGATTTTGTTCTGTTCAGCAAAAGACCGACCTAACAACTTCAAATGGTTCTGCGTTAGTCGATCACTGAAGAAAGTGTCGGCATAGTAATACTTCTTGACAAAGGGACGATACTGAGCGCGAATAAATATCTTAGAATTGTACTTAGCAAGTCTTTTGGCTTTCCATTTAGTTTCGAGAGTGTCACTCCATTTAATTGCTTTATCAATAGAAACAGATTTCACAGATTTATTGAAGACTTCAAATAAGAAATGGGATTTTGACTTACAGTGCTCTTGAGAAAAAGAAAACAACCATTCATCACGATTAGTAGAGAACGCGTTCGTACAATCAAAAA
>JANYDV010000238.1 GCA_025363505.1 Bacteroidota bacterium | reverse complement strand
TACTTCCGAAACCACGATTGCATTCGACTGCCGCGAAGCTACTGGGCTGAAGTTTGAGGTCTATGACATCCTCGGCAAGAAAGTCTATGATGGCGGCACGCATCTATATGAGCGAGGCTCAAACAAACTTGTTGTTTCGGGTGAGGGGTTGGCATCGGGCATTCTTTATGCCCGCTTCTCAAATCCGGGTGGTTTTGTGACCACAATAAAATTACGACACCAATAACTGATTATCGTTGTGATCTGATGCCCTCTGCGTAGAGGGCATTATTTTAAAAACCCTGCCTCTGTAACATTCCTTCATAGGTGCCCGTAACAAAGAATTCATAAATCGGGGTAACCTGACGGTTTTGGGTTATTGCAATATTTCGGACTTGATTGGACTATTGAAAACGATCATCTCACATATTCACGGACATCGTAAAGCTGCCTCAGTGGCTTTCATTATAGTCGCACTTAGTAGCGCGGCTTTTGCCGCATATAATGTAATAAACCAATCGATTAAACGCGACGGTCGTGAAAAAAGAGTGAATGTGGTGCTTAAGGTACCCTATGGTTCGGTTGGTCTTTATTCAGGTACTCAGCAGGGCGAAGTAGTTAAAGTAGAAGCTCATAACAGTGACCCTAACGATAATCCATCCATGCACTTACGGTATTATTATAATCCCGTCGGAGCCTACGGACTCTTAAAAGTGACTATTGGCTCCGACGAAGGTATGCTCGATCGGTCGAGAGAATATGCCAACGGAATGCCCGCAAATTATGGATACTCCCTCGCAAGTTTTGGTACTGTTCATACCGATGGCGGCTCTTATACCAGACCGATGTCACAAGACCTTCCGTCTCCGTCGCCCAATGCGCCACCGCCCCCACCGAGCAATGATTTTTCGAGAATATTTCTTACCCGCGAGATCCCGATCTCCCTTCATGCCGAGTTAAGCTTCGGCGAGTCAATGCTCGATCTTACCGGATTATTACTGACCAACACATTTGTTCAGACCAGCGCGTCCCGTACTCGGGTCGTCTTGCGATCGCCGAATACCATCCCGATGGAGAACTGTGTTATTAATGCCGGTCTGGGTGAGTGTGTCGTTGATGGTATCTGTAATTTCAATTGCCAAACGTTTGATTTTTCGGGCGGTCTGGGCTACTACGAACTTCACTTTACCGGCAATCTCCAAAAAAATCTCGAAGCCAAAGTTGAAGTCGGCTGTGGCAAGGTGGTGATCAACATACCTCCGAATACTGCCAGAGTGCAGGTGTCCTATGATGACAATCTTTTCAGCTCATTCGCATTCGAAGGTTTGACAAAGCGGCGTGATGGATATTATACCAGTGTCGGCTTTGAGAAATCAAATGCTCCGACTCTGACATTACACCTTTCGACCGGGATGGGCAAAATGGTCGTCAACTACCGATAAAGGTCCTATAAGACGGGTTTTCTTCCCGGAATACCCACTTTTTCACACTTCCCTGTTTTTGGCATTAAAACACTCAACCAATACTGAACTTCGGAGCAGGAAATGTGGTTATACGCCCGCGCAAGTATGCTCTTTAGGGTGTCTCTGCGTTTGGAGAGCCCGTAGCTCAGTGGTAGAGCATCTGACTTTTAATCAGAGGGTCGTCGGTTCGATACCGCCCGGGCTCACGATTTGTTTAAAACGCATTTATAACTATCTATACTATATTATGAAGAAGAATCTAACAATCCTTTCAATCTTGTGCGCACTCGCACTTGGCTTGACAATCGCAGGTTGCGGTGCAAAGCGTGACGAAGCATTAGTTGCTGAGTTCGCTGCAAAGCAGACCGAAGGAAACAAAGTAATCACCGATGCCCAGAACCAGGCAAAGATGATGGGCGATGACCACAAAGTTTGGTCAGCAAAGCTTGACTCAGTTGCAAAAACTCCAAAAGCTGATACCACGAAGATCAATATGTTCAAAGCTGAGATCAAGAAGATGGACGATATGACCCCAGCGATGATGGCAATGTTTGATAGCCTTAAAGCGTACACAAACGCAAAGACCAGCACCAACGATGAGCTCAAATCTGCTATCGCAGGTATCAATGCTCAGCTTTCTGCCTTTACCACTCATTGCAATTCAATGATGGATACACACAAGAAGCTCGGCACAGACATCATGGCTATGCTCGGTGTTGCTGCTCCGGTTGCAGAAATGAAAGCTGACGCAACCAAGAAAGCTCCTGCTGCTAAGCCAGCTCCGGGTGCAAATGAAATTCCGAAGACAATGGACAACACTGTTCATAAAGCACCAACGACACCTGTTATCAAAAAGAGCGCAGGTAACGGCGGAACGATCAAACAGTAATTTTCTGATCGAAAAAGACTTAAAAAGGCGGGGCTTAAACCCCGCCTTTTTTGTTGTCAAATTGTCAAATAGACATATAAGTGTAACAACATTAAATGTTTCTACGTATATTTGTGTTATGAAGATCGAGGAAGAAATCAAGCAGGGAAAATTTCAGAGCGAATATCATAAGCTCGCTATTAATCTGACCTTCACGGCGAACTGGCTTACAAGGCAGGTGACGCAGGGCTTAAAACCATTTAAGCTTACCCCGCAGCAATTTAATGTCTTGAGAATTCTGCGCGGACAGCATCCGAACCCGGCTTCGATTAATCTTATCACCGAACGAATGATCGACAAAATGTCGAATGCATCGCGGTTAGTGGATAAGCTCTTGGCAAAAGAGTTAGTCGAGCGAACGACCTGTCCTTTGGACCGACGACAAGTTGATGTAAAAATGACAAAGAAAGGGCTGGACTTGCTCGCGAAGATTGATATCGAAAGTAAGAATTGGGACGACAACCTTAAAACGTTATCAAAGAAACAAGCACAAGAATTGAATTTGATGCTTGATATGCTGCGAAGCTAAATTTTTTTATTCTAATACGTGTAGGTACAAATAATGTATCTACTATTATTTTACAGCAACCAATCATAACCATGAAAAAACTGACAACCATCGGAAGAATTATTTTTTCAATCCCCTTCTTAATCTTCGGCTTGAATCATTTTATGAAAGCTGATATGATGGCAGGGATGGTACCTTCGTTCTTACCAGGCGGTGTATTGTGGGTCTATCTCTCGGGTGCACTGCTGGTTGCAACAGCGATATGCTTCATTATCGGAAAATATCTTCGCGAAGCCGGCTTTGCTGTTGCCGCATTCTTACTGATTACAATTATTACCATTCATATCCCGGGTATGAGTAACCCTCAGATGCAAATGATGGCATTCACAAGCATTCTCAAAGATATCGGCTTGATTGGCGGGGCGCTTATGATAGCAGGAATGGCACAAGTAAAAACAAGCAATAGTTGATTCAAAGGAAACCCCTTTGAATGGTGATACATATATAAAAGTACAGGAACAATGCAAGAACAAACTACAACAAGAATCGAAGTCGCACAAAACGGACCATTACTCGTTCGTGGCAATGTGTTGATCGTTGATGCAAACGGGAATGAAACAGTAAAGGAGAATATGACGGCACTCTGTAGATGCGGACATTCTTCGAACAAGCCATTCTGCGACGGTACTCACCGTACCAGCGATTTCAAAGGCTAATCAACTCAGGCGTCATCAAACGAATAACAATGGCATCGCAAAACCGGTAGCCTTTGCTTGTTAGTTTTATGACATCAGCATCGACTTTCAACAGCCCCTCAGCAATGAGGGGCTTTATTTCTGAATGAAGACCGAGTTCTTCTCCAAAATTATTCAAAAATTGATTGCGATCAACTCCGGTTGAGCGAAGTCCGCAGAATAGCACTTCTGTTCTCCGTTCAGATTCATTTGGGTGCTCGGAGTTATTGCGCGGTAGTTTGCCCGAATGTACCCGATCGAGATAACTATCAAGCGAAGAGATATTCCAAGAACGCTCGCCATTGAAGAATTCATGAGCCGAAGGACCAAACGAAACATACTCTTTATATCCATCCCAATAGACCAAGTTATGCTTGCATTTTAATTCAGCCGAGCGAGCGTAGTTTGATATTTCATACTGAAAATAACCACTGCCAATCAAAGTAGTTTGCGCATACTCGAACAACACCGAAGCGTCATCAACACTGAGTTCGTGTACTTGCTGAAGCTTTACCATCCGATTGAGCGGTGTACCTTCTTCGACAGTAAGGTTGTATGCACTAATATGTTCAGTGCCGAGTGAGAGAGCTTGCTCGATTGAATATTGTAACTTTTCTTTCGTCTGATTTGGCAACGAGAACATCAAATCTATATTTACATTATCAAACCCGGCTTCACGAGCATAGGCTACGGCAAGTCTTGCTTCATCGGCAGTGTGAATGCGACTAAGCCACAGCAATTCATCTTCATGAAATGACTGTACACCGAAACTGAGACGATTGACGCCCAATGCTCGATATGCCAAAAGTTTCTCGAACGATACTGTACCGGGATTGCATTCCAATGTAAATTCATAATCATCGGCGATCACAAAATATTTTTTAATCTGTGAAATGATTTTTCCAAGTTCCTCAGGAGTCAGAAGTGATGGAGTGCCACCGCCAAAAAAAATCGTCTCTACATTCGCACCGTACAGTTCAGGATAAGCTCTGATCTTCAGATCAACCTCCGCACAGATCGCATCGACAAAGCGCGATTGCGAAGATTGATCTTCGATCGAATAAAAATCACAATAAATACATTTCTTTTCGCAGAAAGGTATGTGAAAATATAACGAGACGTTACGCAAGATTAGTGCGCCGCTTTGAAGAGACGGCTCCACCTGATGTGCAGATTTTGCGTTTCTTCTGCATCATATCCGTCACCAGTGTCATTGGGCGGATTATACCAAGACCAGTATATAAAGAGACCGTTGCCGACAACATTATCAACAGGTGCAAAGCCCCAATATCTCGAATCAGCTGAGTCATCACGATTATCGCCCATCATCCATAGATAATCACGTGCGATTGTATAACTATGCACCGGCATTCCATCAATGATAATAGTGTTATCCGAACCTACCTTCACAGAGTGCCCTTCTCGTTGAATGATTACACTCCAGGCATCAATATTTTTCGCATCGAGTTGGATGACATCACCTTTTTTCGGAACACGCACCGGACCATACCAATCGTGATTCCAACCGGGATTCCCTTGTGGAAATATTCCTTCTTCGGGATGACCTTTCGGTAATGCCGGGAAATTATATCTCAGCCCCGGGGGATTCTCGTAGATTTTACCGTTGACATACACTTGTTTGTTTCTCAACTCAATCGAATCACCGGGCAAGCCGATACAACGTTTGATGTAGTTAACGTTCTTTTCTCGCGGAGTAACCAGATCTCTGTCGCCGGGATACTCGAACACTAAGACATCACCATGGCTGATGTCGTTGTAATTAAATCCGAAATGTGGTATCTCGACGTTCGTAAATGGAATATATTTGGGCGTCTTGAAACCATAAGTTAATTTATTGACAAAGAGAAAATCACCAACGAGCAATGTATTCTTCATTGAACCTGTCGGGATTCTGAACGCCTCGACAAAGAACGATCTGATCAACAGTGCAATCAATGCTGCGATGATAAACGATCTCCAAAAACTTTCTTTCTTTTTTGGTACTGGGCTGCCAATCATTATGTTGTAGTTATAATATGTTAGTCACCGATTTGCAAGATGGCAAGGAATGCTTCCTGCGGCACCTCGATCCTGCCGATCTGTTTCATTCGCTTCTTACCTTCTTTTTGTTTTTCGAGCAATTTACGTTTACGAGAGATGTCACCGCCATAACATTTTGCCGTGACATCTTTGCGCATTGCTCGTACCGATTCTCGGGCGATAATCTTCGCACCGATCGCCGCTTGTATTGCGACTTCAAACATATGACGTGGAATCAGCTCTCGAAGTTTCGTGCATAATTTTTTGCCCCATTCAAAAGCCTTATCTCGGTGAACGATTGTCGAGAACGCATCGACAGGATCGCCATTCAACAGAATATCTAATTTCACAAGATCAGACTGGCGATATTCGAGAAACTCATAATCAAGTGATGCATATCCACGTGAAACCGATTTTAACTTATCGTAAAAATCAAAAATAATCTCCGATAACGGAAATTCATATTGAATATCAGCGCGAGTTGCATCGATATATGTTGTTGTTTTATAGATGGCACGTCGCTCGGTGGCAAGTTTCATAATTGCACCGACATACTCGCTCGGGGTGATGATCTGTGCCTTTACATACGGCTCTTCGACGTAATCAAAACTTCCGGGAGCCGGCATCGAAGAAGGGTTATCTACTTCTATCGTTTCACCGGTCTCGGTGATTACTCGATACTCTACGTTTGGTACGGTAGTAACAAGACTTTGATTGAACTCGCGCTCCAAGCGCTCTTGAATGATTTCCATGTGCAACAACCCAAGGAAACCACACCGAAAACCAAAGCCAAGTGCGATAGATGTTTCCGGTTCAAATTGCAATGACGAATCATTAAGGCTGAGCTTATCGAGCGAATCGCGAAGTTCGGTATATGCTTCAGCATTTTGGGGATAGAGCCCTGCGAACACCATCGGCTTTGATTCTTTAAAACCGGAGATAGGTTCGGTCGCAGGATTGCGAAACGAAGTGATCGTGTCACCGACACGAGTATCTTTCACATTCTTTACTCCGGCTATCAAATAGCCAACATCACCGGCAGTGAGTGTCTTACGCGACTCTCTGCCCAAACGGAGCGTACCGATTTCTTCGACGCGATACTTTGTCTTGTTCGACATAAACAAAATCTCATCGCCAACCGATATCGTACCATCAAAGACTCGCATATACACGATTGACCCTCGATAAGAATCAAAGATCGAATCAAAGATCAAGCATCGGAGCGTCCCATTCGGGTCACCTTTCGGAGCGGGAATTCGGGTTTGAATAGCTTCGAGTAGTTCGGAAATACCAATACCCGCTTTTGCGCTGGCAAGCAAAATGTCTTCTTTCTTACAGCCGAGCAATTCGATCACTTGATTGCTCACATCATCAATCATTGCAGACTGTAGATCTACCTTATTCAGCACCGGGATTATATCTAACCCTGCATCAATTGCTAAATACAAATTGGTGATCGTCTGAGCTTCGACACCTTGGGTTGCATCGACAACCAAGATTGCGCCTTCACAGGCGGCGAGCGAACGAGATACTTCGTAGGTAAAATCGACATGGCCCGGAGTATCGACCATATTATAGGTATATTCATTGCCATCAGAAGCTTGATACTTCATCATTATGGCATGGAGCTTGATGGTAATACCACGCTCCTGCTCGATATCCATATTGTCGAGCACCTGATTATAATTCATCTCACGCGCCGCAATGGTATGCGTCTCTAACAGTAACTTATCGGCAAGAGTGGACTTACCGTGGTCAATATGCGCGATAATGCAAAAATTTCTTGTATATTCGAGCGACATCCGTCCGCTTTAACTCCCTAAAATAGTTGTTGTAAGGGCAGTCAAACACCGCTTTTGTAGGAAATGCTCCTATGCTCTGAGGGGATAAAACAAAACGGAATCCCCTGAGTCAAATAGAGTATAATCTCCATAAACTTTGGGGATTCCCTGATCTCTGCTATCATACAGAAAAATATCATTCGGTGCCTCATAAAGGCATCGGGACAAGTGCGTATTCGCTTCTAATTTCCAATAAGCACCTTGCCACTCAGCTGCTTTGTGCCATATTTCAAACGGACGATATACATTCCCGAGCCGAGACGCGGCAGAGGTAATAACATTTCTTGTGGTCTCACTTGCGTAGAAGTATTATCCCAACTCATTACTTTCCGACCAAGAAGATCGTACAAGTCGCATTCATATAAAGCAGGCATATCGTTAGGAACAATCAGATGAAGTTGAGTGCCGATAGTGTATGCTTCTAATTTCTCAGAAATCGCTGAATGAATTGTCACAATACCTACATCCAATCCCCCGCTCGTTCCGATCAATTTGGAAATGGTTTTCATTTGACCGTCAAGGCTTGAGGGAATATTTGTTTTCCATTGGATGAATGCAGTATCAGAGTAATTGTTGTTTGCTTTATAACACACATTGACAGTTATCTCCACACCGGGTTGTAATGTTATCGGAAGATTGGAAAGGAAATTAGAAGAAATGGTAAAGTGCAGAGTGTCACTTATTATCGGATCTTTCTCCAACACCAACGGCAACAAACCGATATTTTTGAGTATCACCGGTTCGCAGACTGTTTGCCCGCTATCAACTCCATAAAATGTAATGTCAGATGCATATAATAAACCCGAAGCACCGTATCCTATCAAATGATTCACCACTGGTGCGCCACAATCAGTGTGGAAGGTAAATAATGTGGAAGTAAGGTTTATGGTTGTCGGAGTAAAACAAAATGTAAACGAGATACTATCTTTTGCATGAAGTGTCAGCGGTAATACCGGAAGATTCGATGTCAGATTGAAGTTCGAAGTATTACTTGGAATGTCTATTGAAGTAATAATAAAATCACTATCACTAACATTGGTATATGTTATTTTGCTACAATTGGTCGTACCGAGCGCGGTGGGATTAAATATTAATGAATCGTTGTGCACTGTTGAAACCAATCCGCTACTCGATCCCACTACACGTGCTTTCGCCGACAACGACAACACGATCCGCTCCCCTGAATTATCATAAATTGCGATGCTTGCTTGGGCACTGTCGGCTTGACTGATCGTCGAGACTGAAAAACAATACTGCTTGTCTGCTCCGCTCAAGATGATCTCACCTTTACCGAGACTATCAAATTGCCGATCAATCATCACATTTCTCGCAACCGGCGGATTGAAGACATAATTGTTATCAGTATAATTGAGTAATTCAATGTAACGAATGCCATTGAGTACACCCCCAACATCGTTTACACAGATATCCCATTTCCCGCACTTTGCCTGCACTGTCGCAGTCATGGTAGGCTTCGCCGTCCCATATTGCTTAAAGACCATTCCGGCGGGAGAACTATAACTAAAAAATTGATCGTAGGCTGTACCACTTCCCAAACTGCCGTTAGGATTGACACCGCGGTCACCATAATTATAGACTATAAAACCGGGGCGGACTGTGTTGGAATCTCCTTTTGCTATATTTTTGATACGCCAAGAGCCAGGACCTACTGCAAAAGTGACCCCCATCAAATCCGGGGCATCGGGTATTGTACCTGCCCCCCACATTTTTTTCAGGCTAATCCCTGAAGCACGAATAGAAGCAAATTTTCCTCCATTTACTGAAATTTGAATAGAATCATGGTCATAGTCAACTTTTCTACAAATAACATTAACATAATACCCTTGTAATATTTCAACAATATTTGTTGGCACTTGAAATAAATATTCACTACTCCACCGCGATCTCGGCACGATATTCATCATACTAGGTCTCGGATATGGTGCGCCCGCTCCTTGCATTGCTTGATCGTATAGTACTACACTGAAAATTCCATCAGGTGTTGCTTCATATAAATGCGCCGGTGTCGTAACACCCACCTTTGAGGTTGGTGGATTTGGATACTCACTTATAGCCATGCTAATATCGCGCTGAATATCTGTATTGAGAGTGATATTAGAGCATTATGACTGCCGGTGAACACTCGTAATTCGTCTCCCTCACCACCCGGAGCAGGTGCTTTGCTATTAATGAGTGGAATACTATAAAAACCGGCAGTGTCCCAATTTGCGATTGGTATCATCTGAGCAATCAAATAATTTCGAGCTTCAACACTGACATTACCAATATCACTACCGATAGTAAATGCGTTCTCGTGTCCGCTCACAACGGCTATCTGTTTATTTGCCTTGACTTGTGAGCCGGAAATGTCATTCGAAATATCATCTCCGGTTGAAAACACCGTGTACGTTTGACCATGATTTAAATTGATCTGAAATGGACGTAAGGTACCATTTGAGCCGGCACCGGAATTCACACCCGGCTTTCCTTTGAAGGTGGTAGTATTCGGGATGATAGTAACAGTTGTATTATCATAAGCCGCTACGACCTGAAAGAATCCGCGGCTATTTTCAGTAGAAAGAACACCCCCAAGTCCGCCTTTATTATCATAATAACTCTCAACCACATAGTCCTTGCCCCAACATTGTATTGGCAGTGCGAGATAAGAACCACCTGAGCATGCACCGGTACTGAAAAACTGTATGCTCAACGGAGATTGTGAAACAATATGGCACGTTTTGTATTCTGCGACCTCGCCCCTTTCATCAGGCTTCATTAGTGAAGTATCGAGCGGAATTTGTATCGATTTCCCGGCACCGACCGAATACAGATTTGCTGTTGTCTCGTTGCCATTTTTATCAAAATAGGACACTCTAAAGCTATTATCAGTCGTCGAACTGACAAGCGCGCTGATCGCATAAAATTTCTGTACTTTCTGG
>JANYDV010000193.1 GCA_025363505.1 Bacteroidota bacterium | reverse complement strand
AACATTAACAGGAGCTTTCACAACCCAAACAGCGAACACTGTTTTTGCAGGACCATCCTCGGGTGTCCCTGCAGTACCGACATTTAGAACACTTACTCCGGCAGATGTTAATGCTTGGGGTCTGACCGGTAACAGCGGCTTAACAGCCTGGAACGGTGTAATAGGAAATTTCTTGGGTACGACTGATGCAACTGATGTTGTAATCGGAACAGGTGCAACGGCTGCCACTCGTGAAAAGTTAAGAATAACAAATACGGGTAATTTACAAATCGCGACATCCGCCGCGCAACTCAGTTTCAAAGGCACGAGCACCGGAGTCACAACCTTTCAGGCCGGTGCCCAAGGTGCAACGAACCTGAATTATACTTTACCTATTGCTGCTCCTACTTTGAATGGGCAAGTATTAAGTACTACCACGGCTGGCATACTGAGTTGGTCTACATCAGGCACTGGGACAGTAACAGGCTCAGGAACGGCTACACGTGTTGCATTCTGGGGTCCTGGTCCTGGGGTTACACAAAATTTACAGGATGACAGTAGTTTTTATTGGGACAATACAAACAAGCGTTTAAGTTTAGGATCAGGCATTATTCCCAATACATCACTTGATGTTAGTAAAGATTTTGCAACGAGGGAGTATAATTATACTACAGCAATACCAGCTAGCATCAATGATGCAAACTTTGACGGGCTGAACAATCAGACAGCATTAATCCGACTCGCTAGTGCAGCCGCATCTTTTAGTATTACCGGTATCAGTGGCGGAGCAAACGGAAAGCGTTTAATGGTCTATAATGCTACCGGACAAGCAATGACGATTTCAAATCAAAGCGCGAGCAGTCTCGCAGCAAATAGGATTATTACCGGCTCCGGCTTATCTACTGCCGTTCCGAGTGGAGGAAGCATCAATTTTATTTATAGTGCCCAAGACAACAGATGGGTAGCGTTTGGTTCGAGCAACTCAAACAATAATTGGCTTTATACCGGAAATAGCGGACTTACCGATAACATCTCAAATCTTTTTGGTACATTGGATAATACGAATGTACGATTTATCAGCGGCTCCGGCGGAGCAAACACGCGTATGGTTCTTGATGTGAGCGGAAATTTACTCTTAAGCCGAAATTCCGGCTCGACGAGTTTTACAACCGGGGCAGGTCGATTTGCAATGGGTGATTCTCTTACGCTTGCAAGACTTAATAGTGTGCCTACAATTACCAATAATGTCTTTAATCTTATTGATGCTAACGCAGCTCTTCGTGTGTGGCGTTTTGCCAGTAATGCCGGTGGTAGTGACCCGGCACTTGATCTTATTGGTGGCACAAATGACAACCAAGGTAACATGGCCAATCATTGGTGGACTATTTCTTCGACCGGAACACCCGGATCATCAACTTCCGGCACGAACTCTACGGGCGAGCATCTTGCAATGCGACGCAGATCCGGTGCTACCGATTCGGAATATGTTAGTATTTTTACCGGTGGGAATGTTGGTGTCGGAGGAAATGGATCAGGGGTTGTTCCAACAGCAACTGAACGACTTACTATTCTACAGACTGACACGATCACTTCGTCGGCACCAAATGTTGTGGCGATCGAACATAATTCTTCCAATACACCGCTCGCAAACTTTGGTGCATCAGAAATTTTTAGAGGGAAATCATCGACTACTACCAATCGCGATATGGCAAAAACTAGTGCGATCTGGACAACACCAACCGATGCGAGCAGAACGGCTGCGATGACGTTTTCTACCGCAAACTCCGGTGCTGCTCCTGCCGAACGTGTTCGTATCGCCGGAAATGGTAATGTGGGAGTTGGTTTGACAAACCCACAAGTCATTATGGATTTGAATGGAGGCTTTGCCGCACATCCGACCAATGATACACTTTCTAATGGTGTAAATAATAATATTCCAGTTGGTAACTATAGCTTTATTCGTATCGTAGGTCCTACCGCACCGTTCACGATTACCGGTATGGTTGCCGGAGTCGATGGTCAGCATGTACGTCTCTGTAACATCACCGGGCAGGATATGACTATTGCCGATAGTAGTGCTCTTTCATCTCTCGGTAATAGAATTGAAACGAACGTCAATGCAGATATTTTAATCAAAGGACCTGTGCCGATTCTTGATATGACCTATGACGCCGCAACTGCACAATGGCTACTTGGAACGTTGAACGCGAATCAAATTATTGGGTCGATAGGAAGTATCCAATATGCAACGAAATCAGCCAATACCGTAAGAACCAATACCGCTGTTGTAGCAAATGATCCCGATCTTTTTATTCCAATGTCTGCCAATCAAACCTGGGAGCTAAACGGAGAACTTGATTTTACTAATCCTGCAAACAACATTGATTGTAAAATCGCATTTACAATCCCAACCGGTTCTACAATGAAAATTATGTTTACCGGTATTCAGGACGCCGGTGGTAATGCTATTCAAGGTAACGGTCAGCTTCAAGCATCAGGTGTATCGAGAACAGTCGCTATCAATGCAGCCGTTTCCACACTCATTACGATCAGAGGTATTATATCGACGTCTTCATCAAGTGGAGATGTCACACTGAAATGGGCACAAGGAACTGCAAGTGCGGCAAATTCAACTACACTGAATTCAGGATCATATTTAAAAATTATTCGTGTAAAATAAAATCAACGAGTATTTAATAGCTCCTCTACCTGACGAACAAATTTCGGGTCACGTTTGCGAAGCTTCTCATGATCTAAGCGTTTACTTCGAGTCATCATCTTATATGCCATTTCAATAGGAGTAAGTTGCATCTGCTCTTTTAAATGCTCAAAAAGCAATAAACTATCATAAGCAAACTGCTGATAGGCTTCGGCAATAGGTTTACGAGTGGCTTCGAATGCCGGCAAAGCTTCTTGAACCGTTTGATGTTCTTTGAATGAATTAAAGAGTGCAATTGAGTCTTCGAGTGCGAGTTTTGTGCCACTGCCTATCGAAAAATGTGCTGTATGAACAGCATCACCAATTAAGACGACATTATCAAAAAACCAGTGTTTGTTCTTGACCAGTAAAAAATTTATCCAATTTGATTTGTTCGATAGCAACCGGTTGCCGCCAAGATCATTGGCAAATACTCCTTCAAGATATTCACGGGTTTGTGGGTCATCCATATTAGCGAAGCCTGCGTTCTTCCAGGTTTCTTCATCACATTCAACGACGAATGTGCTTGTATCGGCATTAAACTTATAGGAGTGCGATGCAAAAACCCCGTCACTGTTCTCGCGTATTGTTAGCGTCAGCGCATTAAATATTTGTTTGGTACCATACCAAATATATTTATTTGTTCGAATACTGAGATCGGGTTGAAATTGTTCTTGGTACGTTTTTCTGATTAGACTGTTCACTCCGTCGCAAGCGACGATCAAATCGGCATCGTTACATTCTTTAATATCTCGAATATCGGTATTGAATGTTAATTTTACCCCAAGTTGCTCTGCTCGTTCTTGGAGAATATTGAGCATTGCCAGACGAGATATGCCGGAGAATTTATTTCCACCGATAGTGATATGTTCATTTTTATGAACAACTTCGACATCCTCCCAGGTCTCGAACGAATTTATGATCGTCGTGGCTGAGATAGGATCATACTCTTGAAGATATTCGAGTGTTCGATCACTAAAGACTACCCCCCAACCGAAAGTATCATTCCTTCCGTTACGTTCGGTAATATGAAGATGCCAATCAGGAAATTGTTTTTTTGCAAGAATAGCAAAATACAGACCGGCAGGTCCGCCACCAATAATTTCAACGTTCATTCTTATTCGTTTGGTTGTGCACGATCTAATGCAGATTCAGTAATTTCTTTCAGAAGATTACTGAACGATATTTTTGCTGCTTCGGCGCTGCGAGCAATGCCCGTACCTTCGGAAAGATTTGGGTTGGGGTTGACTTCAAGAATAAACAACTCACCGTTTTTATTGAGACGCATATCGACACGTGCGTAATCACGAGTGCCCAGTACCTCGGCAGCTTTAAGCGCATACTGCTGTGCAAGCAAAACCGTTTTTTGCGGAAGATCAGCGGGGCAGTTGGGTATGGTTGTATGATAGGCGGCGTGATGAGTGTCCCACTTCGCTTGATAGCTTACGATCTTATATAAATTGTCAGGCATCGTGTCAAAGACGATTTCCGAAATTGGCAAGGCACGGCGTTTGTTCGTATTGCCAACTACAGCAACATTCAACTCTCGTCCTTCTATATATTCTTCGACGAGCGCATCCATCTTGAAATCATCGAGCACAAATGCAACTCTGGCTTTCAATGATTTGAGATCGGAAACAATACTCGCATTTTCTATGCCACCCGAGCCGTCTTCGCAAGCAGGTTTGACGATGACGGGATACCGTAGTGAGTGACGCTTTGGAAATTCATCCATCGAACGAACGGTGAATGATTTGGCTGTCGGCAATCGATGTGCACGCAGAAGTTCTTTTGCCAGCGGTTTATTCTGGCAGGTTGCCAGTGCAAGAGGCGGAGCGCCGGTATAGGGGACTTGCACAAGATCAAAAAATGCGGCGACCATCATTTCGTTTTCGGGGCGACCGTGAAAAAACTCGATGAGATTAAAAACCACATCAAATTTGCGGCGCGAAATAAAATTAAATAATCGTTCGAATCGATCTTTGACGTTATAGCTAATAACTTTGTATCCTGCATTGACTAATGCCTCTTCAATGCTGGCGTATTCTTGCTCTGCAGGCGTTTCTTCGACATCGAAGTATGGACGAAATCCGAGGGCTTCCGGTGACAAATCAATCTTCGTTTTTGAAGTCTCTGTTGTCGGAATATCGTTGTAGAGTAATGCTACTGTTATTTGCTTCGCCATTGACTGAGTTTTTTTAGGTAATGATTCGTTAGCAACACAAAGTGTAGACTACAAAAATACTCTATTATTCACTCATTGATACCAGAATGTATGAAAAATATCATTTCTGCCCCTGACTTTTTTGCCGTTGATATTCGTGTCGGAAAAATTATTTCTGCAACGGCATTCGTCACTGCAAAAAAACCTGCATATATTTTGGAGATTGATTTCGGCGATGAGATCGGCATCAAACGATCAAGTGCTCAGATTACCAAAAAATATACTACGGATGAATTAGTTGGGAAGCAGATCGTAGCAGTTGTAAATTTCCCTCCGAAACAAATTGCCAATATGATCTCGGAGGTGCTGGTGCTCGGAGTGACATCAGATGACGGCTCGGTGATCTTATTAACTCCGGAAAGGGAAGTAACGCTTGGCAGTGCGATCTCTTAAGAAGAGCGTATTTCAGGAATGTCGATAAAAAAAACCGGCTCATCAGATTGATGAGCCGGTTTTTTTATGAAATGCTAATGCGATTACTTTGTAATCACGATCTGACGCGAGAGCTGTACGTTATCAGCTTCGAGTATCAACAGATAGCTTCCGCTCGGAAGGTTCTGTGCATCGAGTGTAACGATATGCTCGCCTGAAGATACACGTCCTTCGACCACGGTCTGTACAAACTTGCCCGTGATATCACGAAGCGATAATTTGATCGTTGTTTCGCGTGGACTGTTGTAGCTGAATGTCGTTGCCGATACGAACGGATTCGGATGATTTTGTCCGATCGAGAAACCGTCTTGCGCTGTGACATTGCTGCGAACACCTTCGGTGCCGGTGCTTTGGCTCAGTGTGATCTGCAATGCAGATGCTTCGCAAGGACCCGACTGCGGGAAAGTGACGGTTGCACTATAGGTTTTGCTTACTTCGGTCGGATCGTACTTAAATGTAAGATCGGTTGCACCATTTGTTTCCGGTACTGAAGCGTTGGTAGCACTCACATAGGTAAAGATACCAGGTGTTGCGCTTGTAACAAGCGGTGTGCCGAGGTTCCAACGATATGTACCGGTGTTGGTGATATGAACGGTGAATGTGCTGTGTCCACCAGCATTGGTATGCGGGATAACCGGAGCATCAGCAGTAAGCAATGCACATCCAGCCGAAGCACCAAGTGGTACGTTCATCGGAGCAATGTCCTGAGCAGTGATAGCCAGTGTTGCAGGTGAAGCACCAACAGCGGTTGGTAGATACTTCACACAGAATTTTGCTGTTCCGCCGGCAGCGATGAGTGCTGAGTTGGCAGGAGTAACGGTGTAGTCAGCCGCATTTGCTCCACCGATGGTTGCTGTATAGGTTGCAGCAATATCACCGCAATTAGTAACAGTGACACATTCGGTCGAATCAGAGCCTTTGTAGACCGTCAATTGATTAAACAGTCCTGCCGGAGTAGAAGAAGCGCAGAGGAGCAAGCCTTTAATCGTGACAGCCGACGATGCAGCAACAGGACGGTTGTTGCTCTTGCCGCTGAACAATATCGTTGCGTTGTTAAGACCACGCTGTGAAGGCGTTGTACAAATAGTCGCAACAACATAGCCACCTGCTTTGATTGTGAATGGTGTTTTAATACCACTCAAAACGAAATCAGCAGCATGGGTGCTTGAGATCGTAGCTGATGTGATCTGAATATCAGCATCGCCTTTGTTCCGAAGAGTATCATTACGGCAGATTGACGCTCCGACGACTGCTGAATCACTAATAGAAGAAGCGGTCTGAGCAAGAATACCAAACGGTACTCCGGTACCACGAATATCAACCATGATCGTACCCGCTGTATCGCGGCGAACTTGTTCGAATGTCGGAATGATGTTGGTCTTCAAGACTAATCGAGCGACACGAGTACCTGCTTGCTTTGGTATGAAGCACACTGTTACGGTTTTAAGTTTGTCTGGTGGGATAGCTGTATCAGAACCGGTCAAACCTGCATAGGTAAAGTCACCATCATTGCTTGCCAACTGATTCGAGAGGATACGCAATGTATCACTACCACTATTATAAATAGTAATATTCTTACAGACAGTATCACCTTTTCCTGTTGAATCGAATAATAACGTTGTCGGAGTGACGAGAATATGAGGCAAGATTCCTGTGCCTGCAAGATTAATTTGGAATGCGGGGGTATTACTTGCATTCGAATTAATAGTCAACATCGCAGATTTGCGACCTTCACGAATCGGCGTAAAAGCAACCGCGAGTGAATCAGTCGTGCCGGCTGCCATTGGGTTGGCAGGGAAATATGTTACCTTGTATTGATCAGAGTCAGGTCCCGTGATCGGGAAGGTACTGAAAAATAATGCCGCTTGACCGAGCGCGGTGATGTGCACCCACTGAGTAACAGTTGTACCCATTGGGACGAGTTTTTTCCTGAAGAGTATGTTCGTATCAACTTGAATCACAGGAGCAATACCCGAGCCTTTTAAGGTGATCGTTTGAATGCCGCTATCTAAACCATTAGTGACAATTGACAAGATACCGGTTCGCGGTCCATTTTGTTGTGCAACAAACTGAACAACAATACTTGCCGTTTGCCCCGGTACGAGTGTTGTGCCCGGTGCAGGTGCTGAAAATACGGTGT
>JANYDV010000190.1 GCA_025363505.1 Bacteroidota bacterium | reverse complement strand
AACCCAACAATGCCTCTTTTTTTGAGCTCAGGGTCAAAACTGCCAAAATTCCCCATTTTCATCGATAATGAACTTGGACTCCTACCGAGAATAATTGAAATTCGTTGAATTTCAGGATGTGATGAGGTAACTTTATTGAATGGTATTTTGCAATAAAGGTTGAAGGCGACTATTGTCTGTTCTTTCGACCATTTTTCTCCCGCCATAGAATTAAATATTAACTTAATAAATTACGAATGTCACACAAAGATACTTGATTTATCCCTCACCTCATCACATCCCAAGCAAATCTTAAGATCGTTGCGACTACTACGCATAAGAAGAAAATCCGGATGAAAGCATTTCCTCGTAAGATGGCGAGTTTTGCACCGAGGAAACCTCCGGCGGCATTGCAGACTGCCATCGGGATTGCTACGGCGAAGATAATCCTTCCGGTGAGAATAAAGAACGTGATCGAGCCGAGATTGGTCGAGAGGTTTAAAAATTTGGCATTCGCACTTGCCTTGAGGAAATCAAATCCCAGAAAGGTGATGAATGCCAGAATAAAAAAACTCCCTGCACCGGGACCAATAAAGCCATCATAAAACCCAATACACAAACTGATAAGCGCGGCATATAATAGATGCTGGCTGTCGGTATGTTCTTTTTCTGAATGAATGCCGAAGTTTTTTTTGCTATACGTGTAGATCGCAACGATAGTTAAGATCACCAGCAACAACGGCTTCATAAAGTCATTACTGACGAGTGTGAGTATTTTCGATCCGGTCATTGCCGCCGAAAATGCAATTGCGGTCATCATTGCTAAGTGTTTGTAATTGAGCTCGACGTGACGTGCATACTGCGCCGCCGCAAGTGATGTGCCGCAAAACGAAGGTATCTTGGTTGTGCCGATGACTGTCGAGACAGGATATTGTGGCAGCACAACCAATGCGACGGGTATTTGTATCAATCCCCCACCGCCGACAACAGCGTCGATAAATCCTGCGGCAAAAGCCGCCACACAAAGAATGAGAAGTTCGGGTGTCATAAGCACAAAGATACGCCGTTGGCGGCGGCAATATCTATTCTGAGCCCAAAAATCGAACCAACTTTGGGCATTGGGCGTTACTTTCGGCTCGTCTGAGCGTACCAATCGGATTAGTATTAATCATCACTCATACTTTGAATTAATGAAGCAAACCATGGTCAAACCGAATCAAATTTCACGGCAGTTACTCTACGCATTTGCCGCCTTAGTACTTATTCTTTCTGTAGTCTCGACGTCTTTATCCCAACGCACGAAGCCTGCGGCTTCGAAAGTGATCCCCGGTAGCGGAGGCAGCACTTCGGCAGTGATTAAGACCACCAAAGAGAATATCACCATCCCTGAATTTGAAGAAGCGTATCGCCGTCTGAACGAACGCGACCCCTACTCGATCTCGCTCGATTCACTCAAAGACTTTTTGGTAATCTATGGTGATTACCGTTTGAAATTGATGGACGCAAAGGCGCAAGGTCTTGATAACGACCCAAAGATCATTAAAGAGATGGATGGCTATCGCCAAATGCTTGCCGGACCTTTTATTCTCGATAAAATGCTTTCCGAACCTGCAATCAAGCAGATGTTCCAACGCCGTCTGACCGAAGTGAAAGCCGCTCATTTTTTAGCGATGGTCAAGAACTGGAGCGACCCGAACGATACACTCAAGGCTTACAATCGTGCAGTGAAAGCATTACAAATGCTTCGCAAAGGCGAGACGCTTGCGAGCATCGTGATGAGCCAACGCGACCGCGAGTACAGCGAAGATATGGTAAAAGCTATTCGCAAGGATCAGCAAATTGCACGCGAAAAAACGCCGGTCGATTCCAACGCGTGGCAAGGCTCTGATGACAAAGGCTCGATCAAAGAAGGTGGTTCGCTCGGATGGTTTACCGGTGGGCAGACAATCCGTCCGTTTGAAGATGCAGCCTATGCGCTGAATCCGCTTCAATACACCCAAGCACCAGTGCGAACAAAATTTGGGTATCACATTATTCAATTGATCGAAAAACGTCCGCGTATCGGTGGTGTCAAAGTCCATCATATTCTTGTAGCGATGATGCGTACAGTCGAAGGAGATGATACGCTGAAATACTACCAACGCATCGATAGCCTTTATAAAGCAATCAAAGCCGGTGCAAATTTTGAAGACGTCGCTCGTGCTTCGAGCGATGATCATTCCTCCGGAGCAAAAGGCGGCGATCTTGGATATATTGATCACGACCAACGACGCGCCGAACGCAGTTTTGACGAAGCTGCCTATGATATGAAAGACGGCGAAATGTCGGGCATCATCAAGACCTCGAAAGGGTATCATATTGTTCGTCGTGATGGTGTAGTATTATTAAAGACATTCGAAGAAGAAAAAGATTTCTTGAAGAAAGTCTATAAAAATTATTATTACAACGAAGACCGCGACAAACTGCTTGGTGCGGCAAAGATGCAAAACGGTGCGCATATTGATAACTCTACCATCAATATTTTTATGTCACGGATTGATTCGAGCCGCACCTCGGTCGATTCAAATTGGGCGAGCAAATTTACGATTGGCGAAAAAGCCTTGGCGATTTATGAAATCGGCGGCAACAAATGGACAGAGGCATTCGGCCGTTTCCTCGACCGTCATTTCCTG
>JANYDV010000152.1 GCA_025363505.1 Bacteroidota bacterium | reverse complement strand
CTTTTTCGTCTATGTCGAGACAGGACATAAAACGACCGACTCGGCGGCATCGTTATCAATGAGCGATCTCAATCCTACACCTGTCGCGCACTTTGTCGGTACTGCAGGGAAAGATTCTTTATTAAAGGTTGTGATTCAACTTGATACTGCCATCGTTTTTCCATTACTCCGGACGACCGCACTTTCGTTGGTGATCGTCCCCGGTCCGACGATGAACTCGGTCCGAGCCTTTGCATCAATTGATAACGGCGCCATTACCAGCTCGCCATTCTTGCAATTAACAATTGCTTCCGGCACGGGGAGCTACCAAACGGTGCGTTATCCCGATTATGATTACCATATTGTGTCAGTAACACCAACGGTGCAACAAGGAATGTTCGAGCTTCGCGGTAGTGCGGCGCAACACGAACGTATTGTTATTAATACAAAAGAGATCAGGACTCGACTCGCGCTCTCACCGTTTTCGACAATTAATAATGCGTTGATCGAGTTCACCTCCGACCCTGCGCAGCATACGACAACGATCGTGCCCATTGATACCGTATTGCCCTTTCTTGCCTTTAGAGATTCAATGGCTGATGATTCGCTCAAGCATTATCCACTTCTGAGTAGCCGCCTTTCGAGCGACCCAAATATTTTTCGCTATCAAATTCAAAACGAGATCGAATATGCGATCCGTCACGGACTTGATAGTATTACCTTTGAATTTCAAAGTGGTTTTGGTCTGAGAAGTATTAATAGTGCTGTCGCTATTGCTGATGATTATAACCTGAATCATTGGATGTTCTATAGCAGTGATGCCGCCGATCTAACCAAACGTCCGAAACTTGTCATCACCTATTCGTACTTACACTGATGACCACACCTACATCTTCAATGATCAAAACAATAGTTGGGCTGATGCTGGTAGTGCTTGTTGTTACGGCAACGCATCGTCGTTCGGTTGCGCAAGGATCGCCGTATGACTTTTTCGGTTTTGGCAACCCCATCTCAGCTACCAATTCCCATCTCGAAGGACTCTCGAACAGTGCTGTCGCACTCACTGATGGTACCGTTATTAATGAGCTTAATCCCGCAAGCTACTCATTTTTTAATCGTACCAACATCGACGTTCGTCTTCGCTTTGCTTATAACCAAAGCGATCTTGCGCAAGCATCATCGAGCGGACACTTGGTCAAGTTTAGCGGCTTTAATGTCGGCACAATGTTCTGGAATAAATTAGGGCTCGGCGCGGCGTTTGGTTTTGCGCCTGTGACCGATGCCGAAGCAACAACCACACGCACCGACTCCCTGAGTTCAACTATTTCAAAACGCGAAGGCGGATTATCACAATTTTATCTCGGCGCCTCGCTGCGTCCATTCTCGGCACTAACTCTTGGGGGAAGAGTGGATGTGCTTTTCGGAAATTTATTAACCAAGTATCAAACCTCGTTTGTTGGTGAAAATATCACCCCCGGAGTTTTTCAGCGCGAGTACGCCGAGCATGGCGTACGTGGTACGTTCGGATTTTTGCTGTCGCTCGATTCGTTGTTTGCCGATCTTCGCGGCGTTACCATCGGCGCATCATATTCGACCGCGGCATCATTGAGTACAACTCAACGAACAATTGTTACACCGATCAACACCTTCCTCGACTCGATCATCGAAGTCAATGGATATGGATACTATCCTTCGAAAATTCAGCTCGGCATTGCCGGAAGACTTGGCGATCGTTACCGACTCGAAGCAGATATTTCAGGACAAGATTTTTCTACGGCATATACATTTTCCAAATCCAGCAATGCCGCAGGTGAAGCAACACTCGGTTCATCGAATCGTTTTTCGTTGGGCTTCGAACGGATGTCACTGTCAACCGAAGATGTACGCGGTCGTAGTTTCTTTGACAAAATTGGATATCGTCTCGGTATTTCCTATGCGTCACTTCCATTCCGTCCATCTCCGGGGGTGACCGTTAGCGAACTTGGAGCAAGTATCGGACTCGGCGTACCGTTCGCCTCAGGGTCAAATGTCGATTTTGCAGGGCAGTTCGGTATTCGTACCCCAAGTAATACTGCAGTCGCACCAAAAGATTTATTTTTTAAATTCGGAGTGACTGTCGGTATCTCCGAAAAATGGTTTGTGCCGCTTCGCCGAGGAGATGACGACCAATGAAGATAGCCGTTGCAAGCGATCACGCGGGTTTTGCCTATAAAGAAAAAGCAAAACAATATCTTGAATCAAAAGGCTACGAAGTCATTGATTTTGGTGCCTATAACACCGACCGAAGCGACTATCCTGATTTCGGACACAACGCTGCCGCTGCAATAGCCGAAGGCAAAGCAGAGCGCGGTGTGTTTGTCTGTGGCAGTGGTATCGGTATTTCGATGACCGCCAATCGTCACAAAGGCGTTCGAGCTGTTGATGCTGTGACTGTTGAAATGGCAACACTATCGCGTCAGCATAACAATGCCAACGTCCTTGCACTCGGAGAGCGACTGGTCAGTTGGGAGGATGCCGAAAAAATTATTGATGCGTTTTTCGCTACGGCATTCGAAGGCGGACGACACGAAGATCGTGTGAAGAAAATTGATAATTAATTAAGTCGAAGCGACTTCGGTTGCTAACGCTGTGGTGTTTGAGTTAAACTTTTTCTTGTGTTATGAATCTCACTATCAACGACACCGAAGTATCGCGCGTGATCGAGCAAGAGCTTGGTCGTCAGCGTGAAGGGCTTGAACTCATCGCCAGCGAAAATTTTGTCTCGGCGCAAGTGCTTGCGGCGCAAGGAAGTGTCCTGACCAATAAATATGCTGAAGGCTATCCGGGCAAACGCTATTACGGCGGGTGCGAGTATGTTGATGTGGTTGAGAACATTGCTCGTGACCGTGTAAAAAAACTTTTTGGTGCAGAGTATGCCAATGTCCAACCGCATTCGGGTTCGCAGGCAAATATGGCGGTGTACTTCACGTTCTTGAAACCCGGTGATAAAGTATTGGGAATGAACTTGGCGCACGGCGGACACTTGACTCACGGGCATCCCGCAAATTTTTCCGGACAACTCTATCAATTCTCCGCCTACGGCGTTTCGAAAGAAACAGGCTATATTGAT
>JANYDV010000072.1 GCA_025363505.1 Bacteroidota bacterium | reverse complement strand
GGTTGTTGCTGTAAGATAGATATTGTTCCGTTTATCAATAGCAATACCATATACTTGTCCGAAAAGTGAGGCTTTCCAACTATTTGCCGGACCGTGATACATCGGAGCTGGCCAAGCAGAAACAGTACCCGGACCAACAGGTTGATGAACATCAACGATACCTACGACGTAGGCATCAAGTATCTGATTGTAATTTGTAGGATTATGTCCGGAAAAACAAGTTGCTACTGCTTGACCTTTAATGCAAGTCGGCATTTGTTGTTGACCTTGTGCCATTGCTTCCCAGGGCATTGTTACACAACAACACAAAAACGCGATAACAAAAAACATCTTATTTGTTTTCATCACGTGTTACTCCAAAAATTGTGAAAACACAAAAAAGGAAAAAACGCTATTCTCCATTGTTGAAGTTAGTGTTCCATATTCCCAGACAAATATATGGAATAAATGTAACGAAAAAAAAAAACGGTATTTTCTCGTTCAAAAAAGGTTTTAACTTGAATCAACAATTTGGGAGTATACAAAAAAACCGAAGCTTTTGCTTCGGTTTTTACACTTAGGGTGGGCAATACAGGATTCGAACCTGTGACCTTTTCCATGTCAAGGAAACGCGCTAACCAACTGCGCCAATTGCCCTTTTGGGGTGCGTATTAACAGCCCGTATGGGCGGGGCGTTCCGCGTCCGAGACGCGTAAGTTATCCTATGCGCTTGCTGAGCGTCCGGATCGTCTGGCGTTCTTCGATACAGTCGCTGATCGCCACGACCAACTCACGAGTCGGCTCGTCATAATTGTCTTCGAGGTTATCGAAGCTCTCGTTGTTGCTGCATTCATAGACTTCGACAAAGCCGTTGGCTTTTTCGTCTGATGCATAGAGCGACACAGTGAGAGTCGTCTGGGTTTCGTTCACCGAACGGATGAACTGATCGACCAAGTGTTGATACTGAGCGATCTTGTCAAGTTTAACCGGATAGGAAATTGTTACGATAACGTTTGCTGACATTCTATTGTATTACTGGTTGAATATTATGCAAAGTTACGGAGTATTTTTGTATCTGCCACAAGAAGTGGACTATCTGAAGTAATGCTCAAACGTTACAGAAACGGAATTTTTTATCATATTGCGATATCCCTGGCAGTGATTATCTTTGCCAGCCCGCTCTTTCGAATACTCGGTTTTGAGTATTCGTCGCTTGTAGCACTTGCGAGCAGTATGTGGTGTATGCTCGTTGCCTCCAAACGCGCAAGCACCATAGAAACAAGCAAATTGCGTCTGCTTGGCATTATTGCCACCGAGTGTGGTATTTATATATTAATTCCACTCATCACCTCGCTCCTTTCGGCGATATTCATCCCCAACTGCTCTCTTACTGATGGGTTAGTCTTCTATATAGAGATCGTACCATTGACTGCAATAATTGCCATTTTGCTTGGTGCACCGATTGGCTTAACGACAAAAAGTAATAGATCGCGAGTAGTATTAGTCGTCGGCTCTTGGTGCTTGTGGTTGATCGTGAGTTTGCTGCCGGGATACTTCGGACCACAAATATTTACCTATGGTTGGCAATATGGTTACTTCCCAGGCTTCGTGTGGGACGAAGCAATGGACTTGAAGAATGCATACTGGTGGTCGAGAATTATTGTTGTTGTTGTTGTGGCAGTTTGCTACTTTGCGATCAAGCATAAAAGAAACCTTCTTAGTAACATACTCACGCTTTGTTTACCAATCATTCAAACAGCAGGGCTGATCTTTTTTTCTTTGGCGATAGGGTTAGAATTTCATATTATCGAAACGACTGAACATGTCGAGCGAGAGTTGTCATCGCAGATATTGATAGAGAATACCACTATTCACTTCCGTCCGAATTCACTTACAAACGATGAAATAGTATTTTGGCATAAGCAAGTTCAAGTATATGTAGATTCGATCAGATCGTTTTACAAACTTGGATTATCAGCAGAAAAAATAAATATTTATCTGTACCCCTCGGTCAAAGAACTTGATGAGTATGTGGGTACTCGGAGTGCAAGCATCTCAAAACCTTGGCGCAACGAATTACATATTGCAAAAGAAAATCTTGGCTCGCTGAAGCACGAGCTTGTTCACGTTATGCTCGCGCCCTACGGTAAATTCCCGTTCAATGTAAGCTACTCAACCGGTTTGACAGAAGGTGCTGCCGAAGCACCGGAAGACAGCTATGACGACATTCACAGCATTAATTATTTAGCAAGCACCATCATTGATATGAAACTTGCCAAAGGTGTTGCAAGTGTAATGAGCTTTACCGGCTTTGCCTCAAATGCATCGGGCAAGAGCTATGTATTGGCTGGCTCGTTTGCATCATATTTGATCGCGCAATACGGTGCCGAAAAATATCTCCAATCGTATCACACGCTCGATTACGAAAGTATCTATCATAAAACCATCGAGCAGCTTGAACAAGAGTGGCTTGCGCATCTTTCTCTTGAACGCAGCAGGGATCAAATGTCGCCAATGACACTCTTTGATAGCCAGCGAACACGGTTTTATTTTGATCGAAAATCTATCGTCGCCGAGCCATGCTTGCGCCGGATTGGCAAGATGATGAAACAAGCCAGCCAACTATTCCGTGATCGCGACTATGTCCGAGCAGGTACTGTTTATCAAACCATTATTCAAGAATCAGGTCGTTTGGATGCGGTGTATGGCTTAGTCCGCAGTATAATGTTGCAAGGAAAATATCGAGAAGCACTCTATACACTTGATACCATCAACCCACATGATAGTACCAAACAAATTTGGATGCATTTGCTCAGAGGTGATCTGCTTTTTTTAAGTGGCGTGTCAATAGACCAAGTGCTTTCGGAATGGCTTTATGCAGCCAACTTACAATTTAGCGGCGATTATTTCCTCGCTGCAATATCAAGGGTACATTGTGTTAGTAGTTGCTCCGACCGATCTGTTGCTGAGAGATATATACAAGGGTACTATAAAGTAACCCCGGAGAAAGAGCTGTTTGATTTACTCAAAGATGTGCAGAGTGTAATACCCGGCGATATGAACTTTGTTGCGGCGAAAAATTTCTTACTTGCCCAATCACTCATTAGAATGGGAAAGCTCCAACAAGCAACCGATCAACTCGCTCTAATTTTCCAAACAGGAGACATAAATCTTTACAGCGATGCTTCGCTATACTATCGTTTAATCAGAAAGAAATATGATGAACTGAGAGCCGCGTTTCCGATGGTCAAATCCGTTGGGCAATAACTTTCCCGAAAAATTTGTCGTGAAGTTCTTCGAGAAATTTTTCGATGAGCGAGAGACGAATATCTAATTTCATACTAATGCGTTCGCCATATTCACTCTCGTAGGGGCGCAGTTCATATTGCGAAAGCAATCGCTCGATCATTGCCAGTTCTTCATAAGAGCAATTGAGCAATATTGTTTTGGTAAGGAGGACTTGTTTTTGAACGGCATGTTGTACTGCAAGTTGTGCGGCTTCACTATAAGCACGAGCCAAACCACCGGTGCCAAGCTTTGTACCGCCAAAATATCGGGTTACCACACACAGTACATTCGTCAGTTCGGCTCCGACCAGCACAGAGAGTATCGGCTTACCGGCAGTCCCCGATGGCTCGTCATCATCGGAGGCACGAACGAGATCGCCAAGATTTCCGAGACGATACGCGTAACAGTGGTGTGAAGCGTCGTAGAACTCTTTGCTAACAATAAAGAGATATGCTTCTACGGCATCCTTTGATGCGACGGGGACAAGATCAGCAATAAATCGTGAGCCCAAAATTTTGATTTCGGGAGCACGAGCGTTTGAGCTGATCGTGTAATAATAAT
The DNA here is from genome assembly GCA_025363505.1 of Bacteroidota bacterium. Classification (GTDB taxonomy): domain Bacteria; phylum Bacteroidota; class Ignavibacteria; order Palsa-1295; family Palsa-1295; genus JAFDZW01. Next base: position 3,565 of record JANYDV010000072.1, on the reverse strand, counting down.
CTCGTTCTGGTAGTGACATAACTGATACTTAACAATAATCTTCGTACTTTTGAGCACAGGATATTGTTCTTGAATCCGCAAAAATTTGATATAGTTGAAATAGGAAAAAGATCGTATGAATATAGGCATCACTCGTTACCCAACCTACGGCGGCTCCGGTATTGTCGCAACCGAACTCGGCAAATCGCTTGCCCAGCGCGGACACAAAGTGCATTTTATTACCTATGCACTTCCGATGCGGCTCACCGGTATCGGAAGCACATCCAACGCGGAGTATATTGATAATATTTTCTACCACGAAGTAGAAATGTCAACGTATCCTCTATTTGAATTCCCACTGTATGAACTCGCGCTTGCCAGCAAAATGGTCGAAGTCTCTAATTATGAAAAGCTCGATCTCATTCATGCACATTACGCCATACCACATGCCACCTCGGCATATCTTGCGAAACAAATTCTTGCCGGAAATCTCAAGATCGTCACGACCTTGCACGGAACAGACATCACACTCGTCGGCCAAGAGCCAAGTTTCGAACCATTGATGAAGTTTTCTATCGAAGCATCAGATGTCGTTACTTCGGTATCGGAGTACTTGCGCCGTGAAACGATAGATACATTCGGTATTCAGAAAGAAATAATTGCAATTCCGAATTTTGTAGATACTGATATCTTCCATCGAGTAGCCGGTGCAAAAAATCTCCGCCGTATGCTTTCACCCAATGGCGAAAGATTGCTGGTTCACGTTTCAAACTTCCGCCCTGTAAAGCGCATAAGCGATGCGATTAAAGCATTTAAAATTGTACTCGACAGCGGCATCAAAGCAAAATTTCTGTTGGTAGGTGATGGTCCCGACCGTGCGGAGTGCGAAGCACTTGCCCGCGAATTGGGTATTTGGAATCATACCCGTTTCTTGGGGAAACAAGCCGAGCTAGCATCAATCCTTTCGGCGAGTGATATTTTTCTGATCCCGTCGGGCAACGAAAGTTTTGGTCTTGCGGCGCTCGAAGCTATGGCTTGTGGCGTACCGGTCATCTCCAGCGACATTGGCGGCTTACCGGAAGTGAATGTGGATGGTGTCACAGGATATATCGTAAAGATGGGTGATGTGCAAGCGATTGCAGATCGGATGATCACGCTCTTAAATAATGAATCGCTCCGCAAACAAATGGGCGAAGCCGCACTCGAACACACGCTCAAAAATTTCACTAAAGAGCAGATCGTACCCATCTACGAAGCTGCGTATGAGAAGGCGATGAATTTATAAATATTTGTAAGACTCACCAATGCGCTTCGTAATTGTCGGTACAGCATATCCACTCAGAGGTGGCATCGCACAATATGTTGCGTTGTTGCATCGTGCATTGGTTGCTCGTGGGCACGAGGTGAAGATCATCACGTTTTCACGACAGTACCCCAAGATATTATTCCCCGGCAAGACCCAAGATGAGCAAGGCGGACCCGGCATTGCTGTCGAAGCGGAGCAAATTATCGACTCGATAAACCCACTAAGTTGGCGAAGAGCCGGGCAACGAATTGCCGAGTTTGAACCCGATGCCGTCATCTTTAAATTTTGGCTTCCATTTTTTGCTCCTGCCTATGGCGTGATCGCCAGGACAGCAAAAAAAATATTACGGAAGAAAAACAAGCAGACGAAAATCATCTTCATTGCCGACAACGCTATCCCTCATGAAAAACGCCCAGGTGACAGAGCGTTTACGAACTTCGCTTTCAAAGTCGTTGATCATTTTATTGTGCAATCATCGGCGGTCGAGCGTGATCTGAAATCGCTCAAACCCGATGCCGCCTTCACCCGTCTCGAGCACCCGGTATTTGAATCCTTCGGTGCTCCGATCTCACAACAGGAAGCTCGGAAAAAACTTGGTCTCGAAGAAAAAGATGAAGTGCTCTTGTACTTCGGATTCATTCGAAAATATAAAGGTATTGATATTGCTATTAAAGCCGTGGCTCAAGTCGCAACGATGAGACCGAATCTTGTGCTTCTGGTAGCAGGTGAAAGTTATAGTGGCGAGGAAGATTACAAAGCGTTGGCAAATGAACTCGGTGTGCTCGGAACCCACGTTCGGTTTTTCGATCAATATATTTCCAATGACGATGTGCCGATCTATTTCTGTGCCGCCAATGCAGCGCTCCTTCCGTATCGCAATGCCACGCAATCAGGTGTGGTACAAATAGCATATTTTTACAACCTACCCGTTATCGCAACCAATGTTGGTGGCTTGCCCGAAATTGTGATTAATCACAAGAGTGGGTTGATTGCTTCGGAAGCAACCTCAGAGGCTGTGGCGATGACGATTCAGCAATTTTTTGAAGCATCCCTCGAAGCCACACTCCGCGAAGGTATTAACACCGAAAAGCCGAAATATTTGTGGTCAACGTTTGCGGAAGGAATTGAGCGCATTTCGCGTTTATCGTAATCAATTATGGCAAAACTTTCCGCAGAAACAATCACGCTGCTCAAACCACTTGAACAGCGAGAGGACATCAATCCTTACGAACGCTATTACTTCGGCTACCAATATGGGTTAGGTCGTGAACACCTCGTACCGTATCTCAAATCGCATGGTGTGAAGTTTGCCGGCGCACGTATCGCCGAGATCGGCTGTGGCGAAAGCGGAGTACTCGCGGCATTTGCCGACGAGGGTGCTGATGAGGTGTTAGGAATTGACATCCGCGATCTGGCTATTGCATCATCAACAAAAGCATTCGATGCACTCGGGCTTAAAGCCGAATTTGCTATTCATAACATCACCGACGACCCGATACCCGAGCGTTGGCACAATCATTTCGATTTTGTAACCCTCCGTGATGTCATCGAACATCTCAACGACACCGAAACGTCACTGCGCAATGTGATGGAATTTATTAAACCTGGTGGCTGGCTCTATATTGTTTTTCCACCGTACTACTCGCCATTCGGTGCGCACCAACATTTGCTTGATAATACAATGGGCAAGCTGCCATATATCCAATCAATGCCCGACCCTATTTTTAATCTGGCATATAAAAATGCTCGGCTGGCAATTGATGTTGATGAAGTTTCGCGTTTGCGAACAATCCGCCTCACGATCGGCAAAATGCGCAGGGCAATCAAAAATGCCCAATTAGAATTGGTCCGCGAAGAACTCTATTTGCTTCGCCCTGTTTTTAAGATGAAATTCGGACTGCCCACGATCCGCGCAAATATCCTGAAACACATCCCGGGTATCCGCGAACTCGGCGCACTCGAAGCATCATATCTTCTGAGAAAACCAAAATAATTTTTTCGTCGTTTTGTTCAGAAAAAAAATACAGATCGTCCTCGTATTTTCTACGACTCGAAGGTATATCAGCAGGGCGTTTGAATCACATTACTACTCCGTTTGTAATTGTCCGGTAATTAAATTAAACTATGCTTTAGGTATTATTCGCAAACAGCTTTGCGACACATATCTGCACTATTCGTCGTTGTGTATTAGCCTATCTCAATGTGAGGTATTGATTTAAACTTTTCAGCAACCTGTGGATCAAAAAAAATACGTACTCTTTATTACATACTACTTCCCAC
>JANYDV010000053.1 GCA_025363505.1 Bacteroidota bacterium | reverse complement strand
TTGCATCAAGCTTCGGGTTAATGCCTAAACCACCGTTACTTCTGTTACTATTGAGATCAACATCAGCTAAGTTGTTAGCCGTAGGATCACTGGTAGGCTTGGTATCATTGTTAGCGGCGAGATTACCTTGCACGGTTACTGATTGTGCATCAATGATAACCTTTGCAGTAGTAATTGCCTGTTCGTCTTTTTTGAAAATGGAATTGGTGAGCTTCTCGACTCCGGCATTTGCAAGGTTATCGACGACCTTTCTTCCAAAGTCATAGACCAACTTCCCAACAGGATTTCCTTTGAGCTTGTCCTCGATTGGTTTAAACAGATCGTTACTAAACGAAGTATAGGCACTCTTAAAGGCACTTTCGAAAGCACCTTTAATGTCGGCGGCACCATTTTTATTTATATCCGCAAGACGGTTGAGGTGATCTTGATAGTCATTCTCAACATTGGTAGTATTTTCTAACTCCACCGTAGCCAACAGGTCTTTGTCGTCTTTCGATTTGCGGATTTCTTCTTTGTGGCGATGTTCGGTTAACGCAGATATCCTTTTGTAGCGTTCGGTTTCGAGTGCGATTTCAGCCGTTACGTCGTCCTTAGTCACCTTCATACGAAGGTCAATACCTTTGATCTGTGCTTGCAACGTTCGGTCTTGCAACTCGACGGTACGTTTTACTTTCGCCTCAGCTTCTTCGACATCGATCTGATTCATCTCGGTGGTGTACATTGACCACGCTTCGGTCATTGCATCGAATGATAGCTTCAGCGAATCCTTGTAAAAGGTGCGAGAAAGCTGTAATCGTTTTTTATCAAAATCAGAGGAGGTTTCCATCTGGAAGCGGAAATGAATTTCTTCATCCCTGAGCTTCGTCGTATTTTCAATTTCTCGAATTTGCTCCTCAGCTTTTATGCCTTTGAGGATGTATTCGTTGCGGAGTTGGGCGTGTGATTTTGCCGCTTGGGCAATTTTATTATCGTACTCAATCTCGATACGGAGACTTTCAATTTGTATTTCTTCTTTGGTTTGGTTCTGAAGTATTCCGTACGTTTCAGTAAGAACTTGTCTGCCCTTCATCTCGTCTTCGAGACGACGCATAACAGTATCAAAATTCTTTTTACGAGTGTCAGTGCCACCGCCGGGATGATCCATACTCAGATCATTTAATTCCATCTTTGCTCTAACGGAATTATAGTCAGCCAGAGGTTTGGACGCATCTCGAATCAAGCCCGGCAATACTCTCAAACGCTGAATATCATCGGGGCTTGTAAGCTCGTGTTTCTTGCTTGAGATTGATAGACGCGCTCCTTCATCCTTGAGATCTTCAATATGAATGCGTTGCTTATCAATTTCACCCTTAAATTTTGCATTCGCATTCGCCGCTTTTATAGCAGCAGCCTCATCTTTATTTAGGGCGGCTATATGTACGTCTATCCCTTTCGCGGCGGAAGTAGCGGAGTCCGTTTCGACCTTAAAAAGCTTAATTTGTTCCTGCTTCTTCTCAATCATGCGATCAATATCTTTAATCGCTTCGCCTTCAGTCCGAGAATTGAGTTGTTTTTTGTTAAGCTCTAAAGACTTTATCTGTTCTTCAATTGTTTTTATGTACAATTGACGGTTTTTTTCGATAGGTCTTCCGACTAAAAGATCAATCTTTGCCCCAAAATCTCGCATTGAACCCAACATATCGCCAATCGTCGTTACGAACGTTGTGCCGAGATCTTCGATATTCTTCTTCGATTCTATTGAGGTCTTCTCTAACTGACCTTCGCGCGAATTTGCCAAGTCAATCTGTTGCTTAACTGCTTCATTGGAGAACTCAACGGCGATGCGGAATAAATCTTCTTTACTGGTTGCTTCTCTGAGCTTTGAAGCAAGCAGCGGCATTGTCGCGGCAAGTCTTCCGAGCGTATCACTTCCCTCTTCACCTAAGAAGCCTTTTGCGACACCACGAATAAATCTATCTCCATTAACTTCTCCACGTGTTTGCTTTTCAATGGCGGCGGCGGCAATCGTTATTTGCTCATTTTGCTTCCCGAGAAATCCACCGTAAATTGCGGCATCAGCCGAAAGTTGTTTTAAGTGTACATCATCAACTAATAATTTCGGTGCCCATTCATCAGCAAGTCTGTTCGACTGCACCATATACCCGTTTAAGTCCTTCAGGGAAGCCCCCGCCGCTAAGAAGGCTCCGCGCATTTCAACCGAGGCGTGGATTGCTTCTTGCCCTTGACTAATAATTTCATTCAGACCAAAACCAACACCGAGAACGCCGGAGACTTTTGCGAGTCCGCCGCTTACCGAACTTCCCAATTCTTTGCCGATACCAAGAAGTGATTTTCCCGCAATGTT